>CANQEB010000068.1 GCA_947594085.1 uncultured Lachnospiraceae bacterium
TTAACGTTGAGCACGTTTCTGTTTCTCTGCTGAGAAACTCCAACGCGCTCAACAGGGTCTATCCGACCCATAACAAACGGCCTCCGTGTTTGCAGAAAATGTCTGCTTTACACGGAGAGCCGTGAAGATTTTTTTCAAAAACTGGAAGCCTACATCGATAATCTGAGCGAAGAAGACCGCACAGACCAGGAGACATATGAAAAGCGTCTCCGCATATGTGCGCAGTGTCCCAATCTGACGGACGGCATGTGCGTGCTCTGCGGCTGCTATGTCGAGCTGCGCGCCGCACTGAAAGTGCGCCGCTGTCCGGACGTTGTGCGAAAATGGTAAATCTCTTTTTTCGACTATCGGACGTAATCTTCCTTTTCAATGTTCCCTATACAATATATTTTCTGCACTCTAAACCAGATATTGAACCATATCTATGGGACAAGCATCACTTTGAATGCATCAGGATCCTTTTCTGCCGTCTCAAAAGCTTTCTCCCAATCGGAAAGAGCAAACTTATGAGAAATCAATCCGTCTGTGTGGATTGTTCCGTCCTGCATTCCCTTCATCACCGGTATATAGCAGTACGGACCGAGATGCGAGCCGTAAATGTCAATCTCTTTGCCGTCTCCGATATCATTCCAGTCGACCGTGATCTCCTTAGGAAACACCCCGAACTGCACATAACGTCCTCGGAAACGAATCGCGTCCATTCCCTGAAGCACACTTTTCTCACTTCCTGACGCCTCGATATAGACATCGCATCCATAGCCGTCTGTCAACTTCCGAATCTCATCACCAATCTTTACCTGCGTCGGATCAAAGACAAGATCCGCACCGAAAGCCAACGCTTTTTCCCGGCGGTTTTCTCTCAAATCCAATCCCACGATCAGCTTTGGCTGCAGTTTCCGCGCCACACTGACCATACCCAGGCCGATTGCACCAAGACCACTGATCACTACCACATCATCGTGTCCGATTTTCCCGCGCTCGACTGCGTGCATCGCACATGCCAGCGGCTCGATCAGGACCGCCTGCTCCAGCGAAAGATCATCCGGAACCTTATGGTGAATACCGGTACCCTTGAATACCATGTACTCTGCCATGCCTCCCTGAGCTTCCTTTTTGAAGCCATAGATATGGTGGCGCTGGCACATACTATAATATCCTTCCCGGCAGAACCTGCATTTCCCGCAGGGAACGATCTGCTCGGAGACCATGCGTTCGCCGATTTTTACGTTCTCCACATTCTTGCCGCATTTCACCACACGGCCGACAAACTCATGTCCGCCAATCACTGGGGCTTCAATATAAGGCGGTCTATGCTCTGTACCCCAAATCCTCACACCGCCATGATATGTTTTGACGTCGCCAGCGCAAATCCCACAGCCTTCAATCTTGACCAAAATCTCATCATCACCGATCTCCGGAATAGGAACATCCTCCAACCGAAAATCATAAGGTGCGTACATCAGCAATGCTTTCATTGTATCCGCCATCCTATTTCTCCTTTACTTTTTTAAACGAATGACATTCCAGGATGCCTTTCCGAGAAGACTTGTAACTTTTCCGTCTTCCATTGCGCTCCGCGGAACAGTCTTTGGCACAACCAGTTCCGCACCAGCACTATTACAAATCTTCATGTCGCTGTTTTCAAGGACAATGTGCTCTGCAAGCTGATATCCCTCCAGGCTCCTGATATCGATAAGCAGTTTCAAATCTTCGTTTATGTTCCGATTCACTGCAAAAACAGTAAGCTCTTCTTTTGCTTCATTCCATACCGCAACGCTGACTACATCCGTAACATTTTCATGCTCAAGGGTATCATGTACCGGGCTATCCAGCACCGGTTGAAGCACAACGCCTCTTCCGTACTGAGAAGCATGCATAAATGGATAAAAAATCGTTTGCCTCCATGCCTCCCCGCCATCCCTTTCGGTCATGATAGGTGCAATGACATTCACAAGCTGCGCGAGACAGGCAATTTTCACCCGGTCTGCATGCTTCAGCAGCGTAATCAGCATTAACCCGACTAATAGAGCATCTTCAAAATTATAGATATCCTCCAGAAGCGGCGGTGCGATCTGCCATGGATGTTTTTCCATAATATCATCGTCTGTTTCATTGGAATGGAACCAAACATTCCATTCGTCAAAGCTGATATTGATATTTTTCTTTCCGCGCTTCTTCGCTTTCACGAAGTCGCATGTAGAGATCACAGAACGGATAAACAGATCCATATTGTCAGAAAGAGCAAGGAAGTCCTCTGTGTCGTTGTTTGTATTTCCGTAGTACTGATGCATGGAAACATAATCTACGTGATCATATGTATGTTCCAGTGTCGTTGCCTCCCACTCAGGGAAAGTCGGCATATCCAGATTGGAACTTCCGCAGGACACGAGCTCAATCGTCGGATCGATCAGCTTCATCGCCTTGGCTGTCTCTTCCGCAAGTCGTCCATACTCTTCCATTGTCTTATGTCCCAACTGCCATGGACCATCCATCTCATTTCCCAGACACCATACTTTGATATTATGCGGCTTCTCTATCCCATGTCCGATACGCATATCGCTGTATTTGGTTCCCCCCGGATGATTGCAGTATTCCAGCAGATTGCAAGCATCCGCAATCCCTCTTGTTCCAAGGTTTACGGCCATCATCACATCCGAGCCTGCTTTCTTCGCCCATTTCGCGAATTCATTGATGCCTATTTCATTCTTCTCCAGGCTTCTCCACGCAAGTTCCAGTCTTCTCGGCCGCAGCTCTATCGGGCCGACACTGTCCTCCCACACAAAACTTGAGACGAAGTTTCCCCCGGGATAACGCACAATGGGAACATTCAGTTCTTTCACCATATCAATTACATCCCGTCTGAAACCGTCCTCATCGGACAACGAATTCCCCGGCTGGTAGATCCCGTCATATACAGCCCGACCCAAATGTTCAATAAAAGAACCGTAAATTCTGGGATCCACTTCTGAGATTTTAAAAGCCTTGTCAATAACCATTGAAGCGTTTTTCACTGGTTAACCACTCCTTTCCTCCTATATTGATTTCCTGTCCGCCCTGATCTGAATAATGTTGACGGAATGGGGACGCAGCATGAATTTCATTCCCGGATGATATTGTCCCAGTAATTCGTGCATAATTTCTACCCTGCTGCACCCAATATCGTTATAACTCTCCGTGCTATCTCCGGAAATAAAATGAATCGCCACCTCACCCGCTGCATCCATATGTAATTCAAATTCATGCGCCTTGTCTGAATCCTTGTTGACTGCGGCTAACGCATAACCGCTTCCGTCACTGAAGGACGTAGCCACTATGTCTATCATTTCCACCGATTCCAGGGTATCGGATATAGATTTCAGTGCACAGACTGGATTCTCTTCACTCCACGACTCCAGAACCTCATCACCAAGATAATTTACATACAGATCAAATACATGATAAGTACTCCTCAAAACAATACCATCCTTGTATGTAAAAATACATCCTCTGGTATTCACAATCGGAGCATAGTTTGCCATCCCGATGATATCGCAATTTCGATTGCACATGTTTAGGAAGCACGCCGTAAACACTGCATCCGCCATAGTATATTTCGTATTATCATCGTTCTTATCACGCGGGTACAAATATTCTTCCCTGGTGATCCCCTGCTTCACAGTATGGACATTCGGGTGATACCACCCTCTAAGATTCCACTCGTCAAAAGCGATCCTGATCCTTCCCAAACCCATCGCCTCCAAAAGTCCCCTGACCTTTCGCACAGAATCAGTAATACTGTTTGTGTAAACCATACATGCATCATAATCCGCATAATCATTGGTCTGATGAATCGCATCCCAGTAACCGTGTATAGATATCCAGTCCAGAAACTGTCCGCTGTGCTTCAGCAGATTCACGTTCCAGTCAAGATCCGCCAATGCCGCCGCGCTCAGTTCTGTACACGGATCCACATGCTTGATCATTTTGGCTGCTTCCGTCACCAGACGTCCCCACTCATCTGCAGATTTCGCTCCGATCTCCCAGGCGCCATAGTTTTCGTTTCCCACACTCCAATATTTTACCTTGTAGGGCTTCTCAAAACCGTTTCTGATGCGCTGCTTTGCGTACTGTCCTTCCGTCTCCAAATTACAGTACTCTACCCAATCGCTCATCTCCTCTGCGCTCCCCGTTCCGGCGTTTGTGCAAATATACGGTTCGCAGCCTATTTTCCGACACAGCTTAATATACTCATCAGTCCCAAACGTGTTAGGGTCTTCTACTCTCCATGCCTTATCAAACATCGGAATCCTGTTCTCTCCGACCGCATCCTTCCAATGATAAGAGGACACAAAACATCCTCCCGGCCATCGCAGGATTGGCACCCGAATTTTGCGCATTGCGTCAAGTACATCCTCGCGCAGTCCGTCCTCATCAGAAAGCGGATTTCCCGGATCATAGACCCCGCCGTAGATCTGTCTGTGAAAATGTTCGATAAAATGACCGTAGATCATGAAATCTCTCTTTTGGGCCGGTCGTTTCACATTCACATAAAGTCTCATGAATATACCCTCTCATTAACCCTTTACGCCTCCAGCAGTCATGCCTTCGATAAAGTAGCGCTGGAAGAACACAAATAACACCAGAATCGGAATAATCGCAAAGCAAGAACCTGCAATCAGTATATCGTAATTGTTTCCGTATGGGGAAAGCAGACTTTGCAGACCAACCGGAAGGGTAATCTTATCAATGTCGTTGATCACTACCATCGGCCACAGGAAATTGTTCCAGCTTTGCATGCCCTGATAGATACCCATCGCCGCAAAGGAAGGCTTCATCAACGGAACCATGATGCGGATAAAAATACCATATTCCGAGCAACCGTCTACCCTGGCCGCTTCTTGCAGCTCTTTTGGTATTCCGGACAGGTACTGCCGGAAGAAAAAGATCAGCATCGGAATAACCAGATAAGGAAGCATGATACCCCACATATTATTGATCAGCTTCATTCTCATGATCAAACGATATAGCGGAAGCAGAATTACCTCCGTCGGTACCATCATAACCAGGAGCACACAGAGAAAGATTATGTTCTTTCCTTTAAACTCATACATGGCAAACCCATACCCCACACAAGCGCTGAGGAACAGGGCAAGCGCCACCTGAATCACTGTGATAATCAGGCTGTTCCTGTACCAGATAAAGTAATTGTTCTGTCCGCTGAACAACATTTTATATTCGTTCAGATTCGCGTTTGCCCAGTCGATATTAAAATTCAGGCCAAACCGCATCAAATCAGAACCCGGACGCAGCGAGGACACTGCAAGGAGTAAAAGCGGAAGCAGTGTGATCAATGCTATTATCGTAAAGAAAATAAATAAGCAAACAGAGATAACATTATTTTTTGTCTTCATATTCATAATCTTACCGCTCCTTTCCGCCGAATGTACCGTTCAATCTCAGCTGAATCAAATTGACAACCAAGACAATTGTAAGGAACGTCACGCCGATCGCACTCGCGATGCCAAGCTGATTCTGCTGGAAGCCCATACGATAAAGCATACCTACCAGAGTAGTACCTACGTTGTTCGGAGAATTGTTTCCGTTAAACAACATGTACGACTCGGAGAACATCGCCATACCGGCAAAAATGGAAATAGTCAACACGTAAATTGTCGTCGGTTTCAGAAGCGGAATCGTTATATAGCGAAGCTGTTGCATGGAAGATGCTCCGTCGATTGACGCAGACTCATAAAGATCCTCCGGGATCTGCTGCAAACCGGATAGATAATACATCATGTTAACACCAGTCCAACGCCACAGGCAAAGAATAAACAGCGCGATCCAGACCGTCGTCGGTCTTCTCAGCCAAATGAGTGGTCCTGCGCCAAAAACACCGATCACCTGATTCATAAATGAACCTTCCAACTCGCCAAACATCATGCGGAATACCACGCCGGCTACCACAACAGAGGTCAGTGCCGGAACAAACAAAATACTTCGAAACGTAGATTTTGCACGCATCTGCTTGCTGTTCAGCATCGCTGCAAGTACCATCGGAATCGGAATCATGATCGCACACGTCACCACCGTGTAGAACGCGCTGTTTTTCAAACTTTTAATAAAAACTGCATTCTTCAGAATTCTGTAATTCGACAACCCGGCAAACGAAGTATTTGCCCCGGCCACATTCTGAAAACTCATGATGATCATGCTAACGATTGAGTATGCGAAAAAGACCAGAAATGTAATCACAAACGGAGCAATAAACACATAAGGCGCCACTTTTTGTGAATACAGGAATTTTCTAAATATATTTTTCTTTTTCATCGGGTTCTCCTCTCCCTCTTCAGATACGGATTCTCTCCTGGCAGAAAATTTTCGTACAGGAAGTCCCATATAATCTTTCATAGCAGGAAGGCGCCGCAGGAATACTTCCCGCGACGCCCTTCTTTCCTGTCACATAACAATCTATCTCTATTTAATTACCTGAAAACAGTATTAGTAGATGATAGAATCCTGCTCGCTCTGCAACAGTTCCAGTGCATCCTGATCAGTAGCAAGTTCAAATGCATTTGAATAGGTTGTCGATACAAGCACACTGTAGGTTGCAGAATAAGCACCGGAGATATCCGGAGCAGTCAGATCTGTGCCGTTCTTCTTGAGAATATCAAACGGATTGGTCTGGAAATAAGCCAGGAACTTGTTATCCGGATTCTCTGTAATCGCCGGATCATCCCACAATTCTGTGCGAATCGGGTCAAAACCAAGGATGTTCCACTCGTACGCGTTGCCCTCAGCAGACAGTTTCGCAAATGCCAGGAATTCCTTTGCCAGTTCTTCATTCTCCGTACCTTTGATAACAGAGGAACCTGTGCCGCCCTGAAGAACTTCGCGGGTATCGCCCTCATTCCAAACCGGAATCTCATAGATTGCCATCTTGCCGGCAAGATCCGGGCAATAGTCAGTAAATCTGCCCATGTACCACAGCGGCATCGCCACAGATGCTACACCGCCGCCATTGAGGTGGCCGTACCACTCTTCCATATGAACGCCGCCGCCCGGAGCGATCTCGCAGATACCCAGATCAATCATCTCACGAATGAAGTTGATCACATCGGCATGCTCCTGTGTCGCGATATTCGGATTGCCTTCTTCGTCCACATACTGAACGCCCTTCTCAAGGAGCATCAGCTGCGGGAGGAACAGATCGGCAGTCTCAACCGCGCACATTGGCTTTCCAGTAGCCTCGAGAACCTTCAGGCCAGCTTCTTTGTAGTCGTCCCAGGTCACAATCTCAGCCGGGTCAACGCCAGCTTCGTTCATGATGTCCATATTGTAATAGCACACGCTTGCGCCAAGGTGGAAGTCGATGCCGTAAACATTGCCTTCCTTGTCGCCATACATGTTGATACGGGACATAACAACATCATCCTTGTACGGCTCTACCACGTCGTTGATCGGAAGCAGATAGCCATCCTTCAGGAAGGAGCCGTAGTAGCCGATCTCGATATCAGCCATGTCCGGAGCGCCCTCGCCCGACTGGCACGCTACCAGCAACTTGCTGTGGAGAGAATGAGATTCACCGGTTGTGACCGTCAGGTTGATCGGCCTGTCCGGGTTCTGCTCGTTCCAGATATCTGCCATCTCGGTCCAGAAACCTACATGCAGCTCCTGGAAGGTCCAGAACTCCATCTCGGTACCACCATCTACAAAAGTGTTCGTGCCCTGTGTGGATGCATCATCGTCCGCATTGACAACAACCGCTCCGCCTAAAACCATGGACAAAGACAAACCTGCAGCTATGACGCCTTTTAGAAGTTTTCTGTTCATAAATTTCTCCTTTCACATTTTAATATTTGAGTTGTACAACGATTATCGTTAACTCTGTATATAGATTAACGTTATTTCTCCAATTTGTCAATACACATATTTAATATTTTTTCGCTTTTTTGTTGTAAAATTACGATTTTTGTTTTATTATTTTATCTATATTATACATAGGAAGGATTGTTGCATCTTTTTCTTGCGCATCCTTTAGTCGAATGCTATAATTTTTTAGTTAAGTATTGAGAAATTACGGGAGATTAATTAAAATGATACAGAAAAACCAGCGCATAACTTTAAAGGATATCGCAGATGAATGTAATTGCTCCGTAAATACAGTATCCCGTGCGCTGCGCAACGATAAGCACCTTTCGGCGGAAACCACAGCCAAAATCCAGAGTACGGCAAACCGTCTTGGGTATGTGCGCAATGTACTTGCTTCCTCTCTGCGCTCCGGAAAGAGCCATATTATAGCCGCAATCGTAGACAATATCCAGAATCCATACTATTCTTCAATCGTCGGTTACCTGGATCTGAAGCTGAAGGAATACGGTTACAGCCTGATGATCCTATGCAACCAGGTCAGCCAGGAATTGACAGTAGGCTCTGTCGGCGAGGAACTGGGACAAGAAATTGTAGATGTCGCGATTGCACATGCGGTGGACGGAATTATATTCTTTCCTTTTGTAAACAGTAATCATATGGCACACCACATGATCCAGAACAACATCCCTTTTGTACAGATTGGGCGTGAAATACGCGGTCTGAATGCCGATATCGTCCGTTGTGACGATTATGCGGGAGGATACCTTGCTGGAAAAGAACTCACGATGCTTGGACATAAAAAATTTCTATATATCGCCGGTGGAGAAAACATTAGTTCTCAAACGGACCGGCAGAAGGGGTTTATCGACGCAATTTCGGATAATGGTATTCCGCAAAAAAATATTCGTATCATTACATCGGAAGATATGCTTCGTTCAATCTTACGAAAATCTGTCGGGGAATTGCTCAGTCCAATTGATTATACAGCCATATTTTCTTTCAACGACCATATGGCCTACTCGGTAATTCACTATCTGCAATCGGCAAATTACCGTATTCCGGATGACATATCTATCATTGGCTTTGATAATATTCACCGGGATGTCCCGTATGCGCTTCCGCTTTCCAGTATCGGCAATCCTCCGGATTATGACTTTGTGAATTCCATAACCGAACTTCTTCTCAGCAGAATTGAGGATCCTTCTCTTCCCGCTCGGAAAGTAATTTTCCCTGTTATGCTTTACGATGAAGGTACACATGGTTTCTGCAAAAAATAAACACTGTTTCTTCTTAATTCAGTATTATGGCCTATAGACCCGATGGCACATCTCGGCATAGGAGGTTTTTATGAGCAAATCAAAAACCCTGAAGTTCAATGAACCCTGGATTCTGCAACGTGCGGATCCGTACGTGTATCGCCACACGGACGGAAAATATTATTTCACTGCATCCGTTCCTGCTTACGACAAAATCATTCTGCGCCGTTCCGACACACTTGCCGGACTTGCAGATGCGCCTGAAGTCGAGATCTGGCACAAGCATGAAAAAGGAATCATGAGTATACATATCTGGGCTCCGGAATTACACTATCTGAACGGGAAATGGTATATTTATTACTCCGGAGGCGACATTGACGATGTCTGGGCGATCCGTCCATACATCCTTGAATGTCAGGGGCAGGATCCACTCATGGATTCATGGGTAGAAAAAGGTAAAATGAAGCGCTCCGACGGAGACGCATTTTCATTCGAGGCGTTTTCTCTCGATGCAACCGTATTTGAAAACAAGGGAAAGTATTACTATGTCTGGGCAGAAAAAGTCAGTGTGTATCCCGAAATATCCAACCTTTATATCGCGGAGATGGAAACACCGTGCAGCCTAAAAACACCACAGGTAATGTTGACAACGCCGGACTATGACTGGGAGCGTATCGGCTTCTGGGTAAACGAAGGACCCGCCGTTATACACAATTCCGGCAAGATCTATCTTACTTATTCGGCCTCCGAGACCGGACCCGCTTACTGTATGGGAATGCTTACGGCAGACGAAAATTCCGACCTGCTTGATCCGCGTTCCTGGACAAAAGAGCGCTATCCGGTTTTCACAAGTAATCCATCCCAAAACATTTACGGTCCGGGGCACAACAGCTTTACAGTCGACGAAAACGGAAATCCGATCATGGTTTATCACGCACGGACCGAGGAAAAAATCATCGGCAACCCACTGTACAATCCAAATCGCCACGCAATGCTGATGAAACTGGAATTCGATCCAAAAACCGGCCGGCCGCTCTTTTCCTGTGAGTCCTGAATCCTGATCACAAAATACCGCAATAACAAAGTTTAAGGTTCGGAAAAAATGTACATTCTCCGAACCTTTCATAACACAACACTGTACAACAATCTGTTACAATCCAGATAGTATAAAAAACATCAGACTCGTTGGTCACGCGCACAGCGCGGCGGCGGCGTCCTGACGTCTCAAATCAATCAAACCGGCAAACGCAATCATCGCCGTGGTGACCAGCTCCAGGATCTGCCTGCAGTCCGACTCCGGCGTATGAACCGGAAAACGCATATATGTCCTGTGTGTCCGCGCTATGTAGCCAAGCAGCTCCTCGAGGCTGACGATCTCTTCCGCCGTCTCCTGCGCCCGCGCGAAGATCTCCCGCCCCTCCGGCATCCAGACCAGCACGCGCATGCGGTATTTCAGCTCACTCTCGTACACGCAGTGATCCTTCACATTGCCCTCAAAGGATGAATTGTGCGGATAGGTAAAGTAATCCGCCAGGTAATGCATTGCCACACCGGTCCTGCGCCAAAGGGCGCGCTCGCTCTCCTCGCCCGGCCGCGCCGCTTCGTCCAGTATATGACGACACAAGAGTCGAAAGCTTCCGAACGTTGTGTCATACTCGTGCGGCTTTGCAAACATCTTCGGATTCAGATCCGGGAGGATCGAGCCGAGGCAGAATGCCTTCCTGTGGCGGGCAAGCTCCGGCGACCCGAGTCCTCTCACGAGGTAGCGTGCAAGTGCAACATGTGATTTC
>CANQEB010000069.1 GCA_947594085.1 uncultured Lachnospiraceae bacterium
TGTCAGTCAGTCACAGTTACAAGATCGCTGTTGCCGGCACCGGCTATGTCGGTCTCTCGCTGGCTGTACTTCTCTCCCAGCACAACGAAGTGACAGCAGTGGATGTTCTCCCTGAGAAAGTAGAAAAGCTAAACCATTATATCAGTCCAATCGGGGACGAATATATCGAAAAATATCTATCTGAAGCGAAAGCTGGGAAGCGCATTCTGCATCTAACCGCCACCACAGACGGAGCAGCAGCATACGCCGATGCCGATTATGTCATCGTCGCCACGCCGACCAACTATGATCCCAAGACAAACTATTTTGACTGTTCTGCGGTCGAGACAGTCATCCGGCTGGTCCTGGAAACGACCGCCGGCAAAGCGCGCAAGCCGACCATCGTCGTCAAGTCCACCATTCCAGTCGGCTATACCACTCATGTCCGGGAAATGCTCCACACGGACAACATTATTTTCAGCCCTGAATTCCTGCGAGAATCCAAGGCACTCTATGACAACCTCTACCCTAGTCGGATCATTGTCGGCTGTGATGAAAACACTGAGAACGCTGCCCACACTTTCGCAGCCCTCTTGCAACAGGGCGCCATTAAATCACCTATCGAAACGGTTTTCATGGGCTGCACGGAAGCAGAAGCCACCAAACTGTTCGTCAATACGTACCTGGCTCTTCGCGTCTCTTACTTCAATGAGCTGGACACTTACGCCGAGGTCAAGGGACTCAATACCGCGCAGATCATCCGAGGCGTCTGTCTCGATCCGCGTATCGGCAATTACTACAACAATCCATCCTTTGGATACGGAGGATACTGCCTGCCCAAAGACACCAAGCAGCTGCTCGCGAACTACCGTGATGTGCCGGAGAATCTGATTCAGGCCATCGTCGAGAGCAACCGAACGAGAAAAGATTTCATCGCCGAACGCGTCCTGGAGATCGCAGGCACCTATGAAAGCAGCGAATCCTATTCATCTGAGCGGGAATCACGCCAGAAAGATATTGTGGTCGGTGTCTATCGCCTGACCATGAAGGCAAATTCCGACAACTTCAGACAATCCTCCATCCAGGGTGTCATGAAGCGAATCAAGGCCAAAGGCGCTACTGTTGTCATCTATGAGCCTACCTTGGAGGACGGAACCACTTTCTTTGGCAGTCTGGTAGTAAACGATATCAAGAAATTCAAGAAAATGTGCGGCTGTATCATTGCCAACCGCTACGATTCGACGCTGGACGATGTGAAAGAGAAGGTTTACACAAGGGATCTGTTCCGGAGAGATTAGACAGGCGTACAAACCCTATATTCGGACAATTTTTCAGAGTATATTTTCGATGGCAAAGAAAAGAGGTTTAAAATGGGAGCAGGAAAGAAAAAAATAAATCTAAACGGAAAGACGATCTTGGTCACCGGCTCACCCGGCTTCATCGGCGCGAATCTGGTCGTGCGTCTTCTGAGGGACATGACCAGCGGCACTGTAATCAGCCTCGACAATATGAACGATTACTATGATCCTCAGCTGAAGGAATACCGGCTGCGACTGATCGAGGAATGCGCCAAGAAAAGCACGAGCGGTGTCCGGCACCTTTTCATCAGAGGCTCGATCGCCGACAAAACCCTGGTGGACGACATTTTCAAGACCCAAAGGCCTGCTCTCGTCGTCAATCTGGCGGCACAGGCAGGCGTGCGCTACTCCATCGACCACCCGGATGTCTACATTGAGAGCAATCTGATCGGTTTTTACAATATTCTGGAGGCCTGCCGCCACCATCCGGTCGAGCATCTGGTATACGCCTCCAGCTCTTCCGTCTACGGTGGAAACAAAAAAGTGCCCTTCTCCGTGGACGACAAGGTTGACAATCCCGTCAGCCTCTATGCCGCGACGAAGAAGAGCAACGAATTACTCGCGCACGCCTACTCCAAGCTCTACGACATCCCGTCCACGGGTCTGCGCTTTTTCACCGTGTATGGGCCTGCCGGTCGCCCGGATATGTTCTACTACTCCGCCACGCAGAAGCTGGCGGCGGGTGATACCATCCAGATTTTCAACTATGGCAACTGCAAGCGCGACTTCACTTATGTGGATGACATCGTCGAGGGCGTCGTCCGCGTCATGCAGGGCGCGCCGGAAAAGTGCACCGGCGAAGACGGTCTCCCGCTCCCGCCCTACGCCGTATACAACATCGGCGGCGGCACACCGGAGAACCTGCTGGACTATATCGGCACCCTGCAGGAAGAGCTTGTCCGCGCCGGCATCCTCCCCGAAGATTACGATTTCGAAGGCCACCGCGAGCTTGTCGGCATGCAGCCCGGCGACGTGCCCGTGACCTACGCCGACAGCCGCGCGCTCGAAGAAGATTATGGCTTCCGCCCTCAGATTGGAATTCGCGAAGGGCTGCGAAAGTTTGCGGAGTGGTATAAAGAATACTATGCTATTTCCTGCCCTTCAGCCATTCAATGATGTAATAACTGATCACACCGGCCACAATAGCTGAGATGCAACCCATGATATATTCCACTATGGCGACCTCCTTTCCGTTTTTGACGGTCACTCTTACAACGCTGATTCCCTCATGTCCGTCGATACAATTAGGGCATTTACGTTCATCTCGCTATTCCTCCTCCCATCGTTTTCTCAATCTTTCATAAGCTTCCATTGCATATCTGTAATCGCTGTCTGCTCCGATCAATTCTCTTTCGAGTTCCATCTTTTCGGCAGTCAACTCTCGTGTATCCTTCAGCGAAAGAATGTATTCTTCCTTCACATATGCGCGTGGCCCAAAACAATATCCATTCCTTTCGATCTGATCTGGCTCCACCAGGCAAGACAGTCCTTCCGCGCATTCTCTCTCTCTTACAAGGTTCACGATCCCATTGCTGCTCGGCAAACGCACTTCCTGCTGCCGCATATCGACCTGAATCAGTTTTTTCCCTTCTTTTCCCGCCAGATTCAGCATATACACCGGCTGTGCTTCTGTCCTTCCCTTCCGGAATATCAGAAGTGCAAATGGCGTATTGGTCCACGCAAAAGTACCTCCCGGGAATTCAATCACTGCGTCAAGTAATTTTTCCTCGAGAATGCGTGCTCGAATTTTCTCCATGCCTCCGGTCCTGCTGAGCAGTCCAAGCGGCATAATCACATATCCAATCCCCTGCTCATTTAACATTTGAACGATATGTCTCACGTAGATCCACTGATCAAGCGCCGGATACTCTGGCCACCAGGCAATACATTGCTTTACTTTGTCGTAATCCGTATAACGATCCCGCTCCGGAAACAGAATCTGATACGCCGGAACAAACGCAAACGCGCGGTCGCATTTTCCAATGATTTCCGTGTAGTTTCGTGGAATGCAGGGCAACGAAGCAGTCTGCACTTCCATTCTCTGTCTGCCAGATGCCATCAGCAGAATCATGATAACTGCCGATGAAAGCCTTTCCTTTTCAAAACAGGCATATGTCACCCCGGCTCTACGTGCCGTGCAGTATGGAAGCAACAATATGCTATCACTGGTTGCCCCATACCATTGCATCTCGCCTTTTCCATCCGAAAGCTCTCTCAAGATCTTGATTATTGGCATTGGAATCGGTGCGGCTGAGGACATCCCTGAACCGACGAAGGAACCATATTTCAATACCAGTTCAATCGCCGCCGCCAAGTATACTTCGCAGAGATCACACTGCGGCCAAGCATTTATGCTACCTAACACGCCAGACACACGGTGCAAAAGCTCCTTGTCCTCGAATATACCGCTATCCTCCAAATCTACCAGCAAGCTGCCCCGCGGTATCCCGATAATCCTGCTGCCATCATCCAGTTTTTCGAGGATATTTTTCAACGCACCATATGGAATCTTGCCATCCAAAAATCCATCCAGGACGTCAGGCTTTCGAAAACGTCCATTGCTTCTAATTATCGCGTCATCCATAAATCCATCCAGGACGTCAGATTTTCGAAAACGCCCATTGCTTCTAATTATCGCGTCATCCGTAAATTCATTCAGAACATCAGACAGGGCGATATCCTGCAGCACTATTTCTCCCCGCCCCTCAGCGGCAGAAAAAAATTTCATCATAATAACAAAAACTCCTGCTGTGATGACATTATCCCACATAAAAGGAGCGCTACGCCTGGAACTGGACATACAGTTACGAATATCGTCCGCAATCCGTCTGCCAATCTCATACTCCTCACGTCCTGTATATGCCTTCTGTGCTCTGATCATGTTTTCTGCGCCTCCAGTACCGCTTCCGCAATTACGGCATCGCTGATATCCTGCTGCTTGCGCGCCAACCTTTCGAGAGTCGCCTTCCTGCGGCAAGACTGCCAGTACGCTGCCCCCACAATCTGCTGCTCCTCAAGGGGGAGAATCGGTATCTCCAGATCCTGCAACGCCTTCGCTCTGACCATCGACATTGCAGAGGCACTAACCCCCAGCAATAATTCCCTCCTGGCAAAGTCAGAGTTCAGATACCCCAGAAGAAAATACGGGTCGATGATGTCTGCATTGATCCCGCGAAGAATTCCACAGAAACTTGGAACTATCAGTCCCTCATCGTCTTCCGTGATTCTCGCACAATCATATGGGGAAGAAAGCTTGATCACGATATCTCCCGCCAATGTAATCCGGCTCTGCTGTACCGCCTTCTTCAACAACACAGTCCCAATATTTTCGTGATGAATGATCCCACCTGAGATCGCACCTGGATTCAGCACTTCTGCTTCTACAATATTCGCCCCAGGCCCCTCGTCTTCCCGGCAGGTTACCCTGCTCATGATCTGACCGGTCGTCACAGTCGAGACCACTGCAGATAAATTTGTCTTCATATTTCTACCCCTTCATTTCTTCGTATTGCTACCATACATTTTGATGAATTTTAGTGGATAGGTTTTGCATGTTCATTTTGTATTTACAGTGTATCATGTCCAGAAAAGATTGTCAAGAGGTTTTTGGGTGATAGGTGGGGGATGTTCAGGGCAGAAAATAAGAACGCAGGCTCCAAAAATTTATTAAACTAATGGTACATCATTTTATCACCTCGTCCAAAATCTTCCTTTCATCGTACTCCGGCGCATACTTTTGAGCTATCTCAACGATTTCGCCAATCTTCTCCTCTGTCTCTTCCAAAGTCTCGGCAATCTGCGCCACGGTATAGGACTTTCTCAGCTTCTTCAATACCTGACTGATCAATTTCAACTCAATACCTTGTTTAAGCCCTCTTTCAAGTCCCTTCTCGATTCCACGCTCTTCCACCAAATCAGATAAATTGCACAACTCTGCCGTCGCCTCCTTCAATTCATAGCTCATCGGGATCCCATATGTATGCTCCAGTGCTTTCTCTTTCCACTTCGGTGTCATCCTGCTGCTCAGTAGTGTCGTCAAAAGCCTATGTAACTGATTTCCGGCAGACGCGTCCTCATTCTTTGGAAGCCGCACCATCACAACAGAAAGAAGATCATACCGCTCTCTTCCTTTGTATTCCCCATAAATATTCCTCGGTTGGATCCTGTACTCACGAATCGTATTTGCGTTTCTTCCTTCCTCCATGCAGATCCAGATTGAATAAACCTTCCTCACTGCGTAATCATCCGCAGTAATCACCGTATCCATCCTGAGGACTTTATCCAGCCGTGTGTTCCCCGGCATAACGGAAATGTTCGCCACCTGCGGGGTTCCCTCTATGTAGCTTCTATGTTACACCCTTTGTACTCTTCCGCGGAGTATTTCAGTATCCACGCCAAGATCGTCTTGTCGCTGAGGATCGTCTTCACGTTCTCATCATACTTCGCCTTATCATTTGCAGAATCCAGAGATCTCTTGAGATAAGTATCTATCATACTTCTACTCCTTTGTTTGATTCTGCATATAACTAGTATAACATTCTATCGAACGAAAAGCAACAAAAATTACATTTTATCCAGTCCTATCCGAATTAAGAAAACTCCCCGTGATATCTAGCCGATTTATCTTTGTTTCGTTTTATCTATTTTGTGTAGAAGTCCTCTACACTTTCCAAGTTGAATACTCACCGGAATCGGCACAAACAGTTCCCACAGGAAAATATCCCAGAGCTAAACACGCTCCGGAACATTCCCCATGTTGGTCAATCTAGACTTTCCTCATATGTAGATCTGTGACGGTGCAAGATACACCCGTCGACTTTTCGTAGCGTATATGTTCGCGACTTACGGTTACTGCCGGATCTGCCGCTCAAACTCTTCAACAGAAGACGCGGATGCTGCAACCTTCAGGTATCTGTGCAGCACATCACTGTCCTTTTCAGAAAACAGATATTCCCGCAGGTCATCCGGCACCTCATCCGGAAGGCTCTCCAGCAAGACAAGTATAGCCTCTGCTATTCCTTCCGATCTTCCTTCCGCTCTGCCTCTTTTCTCACCACGCTCCTCTGCCTCCTGGCTGTGTACCTCGATATCTGTTTCGTAATCGTATTCAGCCATCAGCATGTTGACAACCTCCTCGCTCTTGCGCCCGAGATAGTCCGCAAGAATATTCTCCTTGATACATTCCTTTACCGCCTTCTCGAGCTTGTTCTTGTCCCCGCCAAACTGCCTCGTCTTTTCAATAAACTCGCTGTACTGGCGGAGCGTGCCGCACTTTTCCAGAAGCTCATGCCTTTTATCCGTGTTTATGTTGATCACCCGGACTTCTAACTCCAGCTTCCCATTCAATCCGCATTGTTCCGCGAACGCATCCGAGAGTCTCAGCATCTGCTCCCCAGGCTGGTCTTCCTCCCCATTATAAAATACGAGGAAAGACGGAGCCATCAGTTCGTACGGCAATTCTGAATACCTCGCCTTCACCGGCATCAGCTTTTCATACTCGCGTGCGATATACATCAGCATGCGCACCGGCATGTTCAGATTGATCGTACTCTGGTGTTCGCTTAAAATGATCCTCCGGCCTCCAACTGAAAACGCAACATCGTTCTTCATGTTCCTGAACAGGACATCTTCCAGCCGTACTTTCCCGATCAGGGAAGTGTCCTGCAAGGCCGTGCCAAACAGGCCGTTATACAACTCCAGCAGATTCCTCTCCGCGGTCTCATCCGAATAGTACAAGTCACAGAACACGCTGTCCTTGTATTTTCTGTTTTCTTTTGCCATGGTTTCTTTCCTTTCTTCTATCTCCCAAAGGACGGAAACATACGGGAATGGCATTTATATTTTACCGCAGCGCTCTTTTTGCGTCAAGGAAAACAAAATCTCAAGTTTCCGTACTTTTATCCCCAGCAACCAGCTTTGATTGACACAATCCTTTCCTAAGCCATGGCAAAGTTGTTTTCATACTTATTTTGTATCTCGCGATTATTTATATATCTCAAGAAATAACTTAATGTATAAACTAAAAATCCCGTGACGGTCCATAGCTTTCATGCCATAGACAGCCACGGGATAACCATGTCTTTCACATCCTGTACTGATGCGGGATCATTTATCCCCCACTCAGAACGTCTGTATGATTTGTTTCAGTTTCTCTGCACTTGCCCGAAATGCCTCGTACTCATCCTCCTGCCATTCGCAGACCGGTATGCGCTCTACTCCATTCATCTCTACGACGGAGGGCACGCTGAGCGCTACATCACAAACGCCATATTCTCCATGCAGCACAGAAGAAACAGGGATGATCGTCTGCCGTTGATTTAATATTGCATCAGCAATAAGGCACACGCATGAAGCAATTCCATAGTGGGTTTTCCCCTTGCCCTCTATAATTGTTGCTCCCATATCTTTTACCTGCTGATAGAGCGCCGCCTTTATCTGCTCGCCCCACTGCAACCCAGTGGCCGTGCAATACTCCTCTATCGGAACCCCGTCAATCTGCTCCATAGCGGGAACTGTGACTCACCATGCTCGCCTGCAACATCACATTTCACCATATTAATATCAAGGCCGGCATATTCCGCAATTTTATATACAAGCCGCGAGGTATCCAGAATGCATCCCGACCCGAAAACGCGTCCGTTCGTAACTCCCATCCATTTATCGCAGAAATATGTGAGGATATCGACCGGATTTGCCACGATCAGAATCACGCTTTTCTTGGAATAAGGTTTGATCTGATCCACAATAGATCTCATAATGGACAGATTGTCCGCAATCAAGTCAAGCCTGCTCTCTCCCAGCCTTCGGTTACGACCGGCTGTTATAATGATAAGGTTGGCATCCTCGCAATCCTCGTATCCTCCAACCCGCGCTGATGGAGAACCCGCAAGTGTAATTCCATGCTGCATATCCAACGCTTCAGCTGCCGCCTTTTTTTGATCGGAATCAATCAGTACAATCTCTTCCGTTAGGTTTTTCAGCATCAAGGCATACGCAATCGTCGAACCCACAAATCCTGCTCCGACGATAACTACTTTCTTCTCTCCAGACGATATTCCCGTATCTGACATTATATTTTCCTCTATCGTGTTTGATGGAGTAAACTAATTTGTAGAAACCTGTGCGGAAGAGATTAAAATATGCAATCGCTATTCTCTAAATAGTACATCAGTTGAAAGAGATTGTCGCATGCGATATAATAGATAGCACAAAAAGCAACTATGCCGCAGGCAATATCACTTGTACCGACGCGACAAAACTGATAGAGCTCACAAATAACCTATATGAGCAGATACTGCTACACTACCAGAAAAGAAGAGGCGAATATTGCCCTGACCAAAGAAAATACTGCCTCGACTAATGAAAATACCGCTCTGGCTGACAAGAGTACCGCCCTGACCGACGAAAACGAAAAACTGAAAATTCGCATTACGTAGCTCGAAGCCTCTTTGGAAAGATTTCAGCCAATAAAACCGACGGCGCCGGTGACAAAAATCTTTTTCCCGTTAAATGTTTCCATTTACATATCGCTCCTTTAATTACTAAAATTTACTTGCTCTTATCATTAATGCGGATAGTATAAAAAACAAACTCGTCCGGCATATTCTATGATTTTTCATATCCGTCCATTGCACTTCTGTATAGGCTGAATTGTTTATCTCCCAAACCGTTATCCGATCAATCCTTCTATCCTGCCTACAAGTTCTCTCTCGTATCTTTCCGTTTCCTCCCGGCTCCCTGCCCGTACAGAAAGATAAACCTTTAGCTTCGGCTCTGTGCCGGAGGGGCGGATGACAACCGCACTCCCATCCTCAAAGCAATATCTCAGTACATCGGACGCCGGCAAACCGTCCAACCCTTTGGAATAGTCCATGAAGGAACTAATCTTCCTGCCGCACAGTTCTGCGGTATTTTCACGGAAGCGCCCCATGATCTCTTTCATTTTTTCCATCCCTGCAGCACCCGTAAATCCATAGGAATGAAGGGTGTTGAGCATATATCCATAGGTATCATAGATCTCTTTCAGCTTTTCTGTCAGGCTCACGCCCTGCTGCGCGTAATACGCGTACATCTCGCAGATCAGGAGTGCCGCAACCACCGCGTCCTTGTCCCGGACATAGGTTCCGGAAAGATAGCCATAGCTCTCCTCAAAGCCAAAGAGATAGGAAGCTTCCTTCCCCTGCCGTTCCAGCAGACCGATCTGCTCCCCGATGAACTTAAACCCGGTCAGCACGTTCACCGTGCGCACGCCGTAATGCGCCGCCACTGCCTCCGCCAGATCCGTGGTCACGATCGTCTTGATGAACACCGGATCCTCCGGCATCGTCCCAAGGGCTGTCCTGCGGGAACAGATATAATCCAGCAGGAGCAGCCCCGTCTCATTGCCGGATAGCAGCACAAACTCCCCGGAGCCATCGTCCACCGCGATCCCCACACGATCGCAGTCCGGATCCGTCGCCAGCAGCAGATCCGCACGGTTCTCCCGGGCATACATAATCCCCAGCTCCATCGCCTCCCGAACCTCAGGGTTCGGGTACGGGCAGGCAGGGAAATGCCCGTCGGGCTCTTCCTGTTCCCGGACCACCGTGACATTGCAAAACCCGCTCTCCTTTAAGACGCGCAGGACAGGCTGTAACCCGGTTCCGTTCAGGGGCGTATAGACGATCGAAACATTTTTGTCCACATCCAGGTTCCCCAACAGAGACTGCCCTTTCACTGCCTCGATATAGGCCGTATCTGTTTCCGGTGAAATATACTGTATCAGCCCGTCCTCAATCCCAGAGTGGAAATCCATTGCCTTCACATCAGAAAAAATATCCAGTTTTTCAATCTCCGCCAAAATATCCGCCGCTGCCTGCGTAGTAATCTGGCAGCCATCCGCGCCGTACACCTTGTAGCCATTATACTCCGCCGGGTTATGGCTCGCCGTGACCATAACGCCCGCCGCGCAATGCAGTTCCCGCACTGCAAACGATAAGCAGGGCGTCGGCATCAGCCGCGGATAGACGGATACCAGGATCCCATTAGCCGCAAACACCCCACAGGCAGTCCGGGAAAACAGATCAGACTTGATGCGGGAGTCATAACTTACCGCGATCCGCCGCTCCTTTGGCGGAAAGTTCTTTTTCACATAGTCTGCCAGTCCCTGGGACGCCTTCGCCACCGTGTAGATATTCATCCGGTTCGTGCCTGCGCCAATCAGCCCCCGCAGGCCGCCCGTGCCAAAAGCAAGATCCCGGTAAAAGGCATCCTCTATCTTCC
>CANQEB010000070.1 GCA_947594085.1 uncultured Lachnospiraceae bacterium
TACATCGGCAAGGCTGGTGCGAAGATCATGAGCCTGCAAGATCCGACAAAGAAGATGAGCAAGTCGGACGAGAACCCGAACGCCAGCATCTACCTCATGGACGATCCGGACACGATCCGCAGGAAGTGCAAGCGCGCCGTGACAGATTCGGTCGGCGAGATTCGCTACTGCGAGGAGCAGCCGGGCGTGCGTAACCTGATCGACATCTACTGCGCATGCCTGAACAAGACGCCGGACGAGGTCGTGAAAGAGTTCGCGGGCAGTGGCTATGGTCAGTTCAAAGAGGCGGTCGGCGAGGCGGTCGTCTCAGTGCTTGAGCCGCTTCAGAAGCGCGTCGCGGAGCTTGAGCAGGACAAGGCCTACATCGACAGTGCGATTAAGAACAACGCCGAAAAGGCAAGCTACTATGCCCAGAAGACGCTGCGCAAGGTGCAGAAGAAGGTTGGCTTCCCGGAGAAGGTTCGGTAAGAAACCTGCGGAGATGGTAAAAATCATGAACAGTACACGTCGGATGGAGAATATTGACTTTTCTGCGATTACCGCATGTGGAGAGTGCTGCGATACCTGTGATAAATTGAAGGCAGGCGAGTGTCCGGGCTGCATACAGGCGGATGGCATTGTTCCGGAATGGGCGGATTCGGGGAGATGCAGGATTCATGCCTGCGTAAGGGAGCATAGAGCGAAGTTCTGTGGTCTGTGTGATACGTTCCCATGTGACAGGATACCGGAGCTGATTTCATGGAATCCAAACATAATTGAGCATTTAACGCAGCTCAGGGATCAATATAACGAAATAAGTGAAAAGACTGATTTAAAAGAAATTTGATTTTAAAATGTAAAGTATGTCCTCTGCTGGGGGACATATTTTATTTTATGGAAAGAATAAGGAGTGGTGATATCTGTGACATGTCCGTGATAAACTTGCATGAAATAATATAATTTATTATTCTTGACAAAATAAGAATATAATATTAATATAATAATGCAAATATGATAAAAAAGGTGATTGCATGAAGCTGAATGGGAACGAAAGGGAACAGGATGTCCTGAGGGAGCTTGGTGTCAGGATCAGACAGTATCGCATCGCACTGAACATTACGCAGGCGGAACTGGCGGACAGATGCGGCATTTCTTCCAGCACGGAGGTACGTATCGAGAGCGGCGTAGACTCCAAAATCTCGAATTATATAAAAATTCTGAAGTCGCTGGGGCTTGCTCAAAACCTGAATCTGTTGATTCCTGAACCGCAGCCGGATTTCAAGGCGCTGTATGAGCGAAAGCCAGCAAGACAGAGAGCGAGATCAGGTAAAGCCGGATCCGCTTGGATCTGGGGAGAAGACGAGTGAAGAGAGGAGTAGACGATGGCTGCAGAGACAGTAAAAGTGAAACTGTGGGGATCCACGATAGGCTATCTGCACAGGCAGGAGGACGGGTTGATCGGGTTTCAGTACGACAGGAATTTTCTGAGAAGCGGTATAGAAGTCGCCCCGCTCACAATGCCGCTGTCCGACCTGACCTACTCTTTTCCTACGCTTTCGGAAGCGACCTATAGTGGATTGCCGGGAGCGTTTGCGGATTCCCTGCCTGATAAATTCGGTAATATCGTGATAAGAAGTTATCTGTTAAACCAGGGCAGGACGGAGAACGACCTGACTGCGCTCGAAAAGCTGTGCTATATGGGACAAAGGGGCATGGGAGCCCTGGAATACGAGCCCTCAACTGATCTTGTCGATGTCGGGAAAGAGATTGATATCGACGCTCTGACAAAGCTTGCCGCCGATATTTTATCAGAGAGAGAAAGTCTGCATATCGCGCATGATCAAAATATGATCGCGCAGTTGATGCAGGGAAGCTCTTCTGTCGGCGGCGCAAGAGCCAAGACGCTTATTGCGTGGAATCCGGATACAGATGAGATTCGTTCCGGACAGATCGATGCAGGAGAAGGATTTGAGTACTGGCTGTTGAAATTTGACGATATCTCAAATAACAGGGACAAGGATCAGGAGCCGGACAACAAAGAATATACAAAAATCGAATATGCGTATTATCTCATGGCGGAAGAAGCAGGGATTCAAATGAGCGAATGTCGACTATATAAAGAGAACGGCAGGGCTCATTTTATGACAAAGCGATTTGACCGTACAGGAAACAAGGGAGAAAAACTCCACATGCAAAGCCTTTGCGCGATGGCGCATATGGATTTCAATTCTCCCAGAATCTATTCTTATGAAGACGCGTTTCAGGTGATGAGACGGCTTGGACTTCCCCACGGTGATTTTCTGCAGCTGTATAGAAGAATGCTGTTTAATGAGTATGCGAAAAATTATGACGACCATACAAAGAACATTGCCTTTCTGATGGATAAAAAAGGCCGTTGGCGTTTGTCGCCGGCGTATGACCTGACGTTTTCATACAATGCGAACAGTATCTGGGTGAACGCGCATCAAATGCTGATAAATGGAAAAGCAGATAAAATAACCGAAGGGGATTTCAGAGCGGCTGCCGAAAAGACCGGAATAAAAAAGGCAGAAGCGGAGAAGTGCATGGATCAGGTCAGGGATGCTGTTTTGAAATGGCAAAACTTTGCGGAAACAGCGGAGCTTTCTTTCCAAAATACAAAAAGAATTGAGAGCTTTCTCAAAGCGAAACAATGATGCCCGTTTTCCATTGCCGTATGGCGGGTTCTTATGTGGAGCTGCCCGGGCAGACGACACGCCGCATATCCTCCGGCATTTCGCAGGTGAAGAAGAGCGGCTTGCCCGTGATCGGGTGCGGGAATTCAAGCTTGTGTGAGTGCAGCGCCTGACGTCCGATTGGCGGTACGAACTTTTCGGATGGTAATTGTGCCGCATATATGCTGTCTGTCTGTGCGATATTTGCCGGCATGTTGCAGTCTGTATGCAGATAACTTGTCTGTGAGATGGAGGTCTGCGCGCGTGCCGGATTGTAGAGAAAATCCCCGATGAGCGGATGCCCGATGTGGCTCATGTGCACGCGAATCTGGTGCGTGCGGCCCGTCTCAAGCGTGACGACGGCGAGAGAGAGGTATCGGTTCTGCGAATGGGGAGGAGACTGACAATCCCAGACGGCCAGCCTGCGAAAATGCGTCACGGCGCGCTGGCCACGCTCATGATCCACGCAGCGCATCAGGACGGAACCGTCGAGACGCGCAATCGGCGCGTCGATCGTGCCGGATTCCGGCAAAATTCCCTCGACGATGGCGAGATATTCCCGGTGAATCTGCCGCTCGGCGGACATGCGGGAGAGGATCGCGCTGCTCAGGTAATGCTTTGCAATGATGAGAAGGCCGCTGGTGTCGCGGTCGAGGCGATTGATACAGCGGTAGACAAAGGGAATCCCCTGTGAGGCAAAATAATACATAACGCCGTTTGCAAGCGTATTCTCATAATTGTTGATGGAAGGGTGGATCGGCATGTCGCTCGGCTTGTTGACGACGAGCAGATCCTCATCCTCATAGACGATGTCCAGCGGCATCTGCACAGGCACAAGATCAGCGGAGGACTGATCCTCGACGATTCGTATCGTCAGGACATCCCCCGCTTTCAATTTCTGATTTGTGTATGCCCATGCCTCGTTCAGCAAAATCCCTCGTTCTGTTTGTTTCAGATGTGTCATTACATGGCGAGAGCATCCATGGGCCCTCAGAAATTGCTCGATGGATTTGTTTTCTTGAACGGAATCTATGGCCCAACTGATAGTGCGTCTCATAATTTCCCACAAAATTTTAGCCTGAGGCTCGATTGATTGAGTATATTATCTTATTCAGTATCGTGTTGCTTTACAGTAAACATAAAATTGAAGTTTATATTTACTAAACAATGCTGAATATGATTATACTTATCTTGCCGGACATGTCAATAGGACTCAAAAAAATGTAGAAAATGTAATGAACTCACACAAAATACTCTGGGGTCAGCCGTTCCATTTGCGCCTTTTTTTGCTGTAGAGTTGGATGTACGTAGATGGACATAGTGGTGGAGACATTTGAATGTCCTAGGATTTCGGACAGTGCTTTCGGATCAAACCCTGCTTCTACGCATCGGGTCGCGAATGTGTGCCGGAGTGTATGAAAGCTGTATTGGTCGATATGATTTCGCTTCAGAAATTTTCGATAGCGAATATAATACTGATGTGGCTCTGTATAAGTTTTGGTTCCGGTGAGCAGATAGCATTCGTCTTCACAGCGATACAACAGAAGGAACTGAATCAGAAAGTTCGGTATTGGAATAGTGCGTATGGAGTTTTGGGTCTTGGGAATGCTCACGACCACCTTGGTTTTTTGGATTGAATCCGGATCAAGGTTTGCGATCCGTTCTACCGTTCGGCGTACACAGACGGTTGAGTTATCAAAATTGATATCTTCCCATCGCAGACCGCAGAGTTCTCCGATCCGCACCCCTGTAAACAATGTAAACAGAATTCCAAGTCCTGTCAGGTCATTCTGCGCGAGAACACACTGCTCCAGGCGAATGCGATGCTCCTCGGATATAATTCCCGTGTGCTTTGGGTTTTTCAGCGGGCATTTCAGAGTATCCGCGCTTGGCACAGGATATCCTTTGCTGCTTCCGTATCTGAGAATAGATTTTAGAACACAGAGAATGTCGGAGGTTGTCTTTGCTGAAAGAGAGCCTTTGTTTGCGCCGCCGGAGGTCAGGAGTTCTTCTGGGAGAGTGTGCAAAGTTTTTGGCTCCATTTTAGCCAGGAGGAGTTCGCCAAACCGTGGAGCGAGATATTTTTCCACGATACGATAATACCGTGTATAGGTGGATTCACGAACCGATATTTTGATGTCTGACAGCCACAGATTCGCAAGAATCTGAAACGTACATTGTTGTTTGGGTGGCAAAGGCTGGATATTGGAAAGCTTTGTCTGCTCTTTTAATTTTCGGGCTTTGGCCTCGGCGTAGCTATCCGCATAAATGTATCGATATTTTGCCCTTCCGTTTTCATAATGGTGAATAAACCTTGCCTCCCATCTGCCATCCTTTCTTTTGAAAATATTTTCTCCTTTTCGTGACATATACTTCACCTCATCTTTTTCGTAAGTTTTGTTAATCCCTTTTCAGCTTTTGCTTGCGAAAAGCAGATTATTACTATTATTCTTGTACAAATTCGGAGAAATATAAATAAAAAAGTATCCATAATAACAGCATATTTTTCGTAGCTGCTTCCCACTTGCTGCCGGCATGGAAAAGTAGTATACTGTGACTGTACCTTGCAAAAATGGCAGGGAATCGTATGTTTTTGTGATTGTCAGGAGTTTACTTATGCTGAAGCCATTTTTTGATGTGTTTCCAATACTGGATGTCGACGGGGACTTGCGTAGTCTGCTTGAGTTTGTGCAGGTTTCCCGGGTTACGATGAACCGGGAACGGACATTCATGCATATCTATTTGGAGAGCGAGAAGTTGATTCAGAAGAAGCATATTTTTGAGCTGGAGAGCTCCATCAAGGATCAGCTTTTTTCGGATACTTTGTTGACCGTCAAAATCATTGAAAAATTTCGACTGTCCAAGCAGTATACGCCACGCAAGCTGATGCCAATTTATGAGGACAGCATTCAAATTGAGCTGAAGCAGTACAATGCGTTGCTCTGCAGCCTGTTTCGAGACTCGGAGAAGGAGTTTACGGGCGAGGATTCGCTTGTGCTTAGAATACCGGACAATATCATTGCTGACGGGAAGGAACAAGAACTGCTCGAGATTCTCGAGAAGATTTTTTGCGAGCGCTGCGGTCTGGATTTTCATGTCAGTGCACAGCGCGTAGAACCGAAAGAGAACAAGCGTCGCAAACAGCAGGATCAGGAGTTAGAGCAGGAGATCGCTGCGATCACAAAAAACTATGCGGCTGCAAAGCTTGGCACTCATGCAGACGCTATAGACGACGCGAGCAATGTGACGACAAGCAAAATAGCGGAGAACAAGGCTGACAATGCTGGCAGTGATGCGATAAAGCTAGGAAAATCCGATACCGACAACAGGCAGAAAACAATACCCGCGTCAAATCCTGGGGATGGGATCAAAAAATCAAAGAAAGATTTTTATCGCTCTGCCGGACGCTTGGGGAATGTGCGGCGCTCTTCGGACCCGGACGTCTTCTATGGGAGAGATATCGTCGGCGAGGTCACACCGATCGAGGAGATTACAGGTGAGATCGGTCGGATCGTTGTACACGGTCAGGTCATGAGTGTAGAGCAGCGCGAGCTTCGCAACGATAAAATTCTTTTTATTTTCAACATCACAGACTTCACGGATTCGATCGGCGCGAAGATGTTTCTGGACAGAGAACAGGCCCAGGAGCTTGTAAAAGAGATAAAGGCTGGCGCGTTTTTGTTGATCTCCGGCGTGACGACAATCGATCGATATGACAGCCAGCTCACGATAGGCAACATCAACGGGATAAAGAAGATTACTGATTTTCGCGAAAGGCGGCTTGATACATATACCGACAAACGTGTAGAGCTGCACTGCCATACAAAGATGAGCGACATGGACGGCGTTTCTGACGTCAAGGATATTATAGAGAGGGCGATGAGCTGGGGGCACAAGGCGATCGCGATCACGGACCACGGGGCGGTACAGGCGTTTCCAGACGCCAATCACGCAGTGCCGAAGGACAGCGACTTTAAAGTGATCTATGGCATGGAGGCGTATCTGGTCGATGATTTGAAGGAGATTGCGACAGGCGAGAAGGGGCAGACACTCGACGACCCGTATGTTGTATTTGACCTGGAGACGACCGGCTTTTCGCCTGATCAGTGTAAGATCATCGAGATTGGCGCTGTGAAGGTGGAGGCGGGAAAGATCACGCAGCGCTTCAGCACGTTTGTCAATCCAGGTGTGCCGATCCCGTTTCGTATTGAGGAGTTGACTGGCATCAGTGACAATATGGTGCTTGATGCGCCGACGATTGAAAAGGTGCTGCCGGAGTTCATGGAGTTTTGCGACGATTGTGTCATGGTGGCGCACAATGCGTCGTTTGACATGAGTTTCATTGAGAAGAACTGTGAGCGGCAGGGACTTTCCTGCAAAAAAACGGTCGTGGATACGGTCGCAATGGCGCGCGTGCTGCTCCCGACGCTGAATCGCTATAAGCTGGACACGGTCGCGAAGGCGGTTGGAGTGGCGCTGGATAACCATCACCGTGCCGTGGACGACGCGGAGTGTACGGCAAATATTTTTTTGAAATTTGTCGCAATGCTGAAAAAGCAGGGACTTGAGACACTAGCGAAGCTGAATGAATTCGGCGCCTCATCGGAGGAGCAGATCAAGAAATTGCCGACGTATCATGCGATCCTTCTGGCCAAGAACGACATCGGCCGTGTGAATCTCTATCGGTTGGTATCCTGGTCACATATCAATTATTACAGCAGGCATCCCCGCGTTCCGAAGAGTGTGTTGCAGAAGTATCGTGAGGGCTTGATTCTCGGTTCTGCCTGCGAGGCTGGGGAGTTATATCAGGCACTGGTGCGAGGCGCCCCGGAGCCGGAGATCGCGAGGCTGGTCAATTTCTACGATTATCTGGAGATCCAGCCGCTCGGCAACAATATGTTTATGACGCGGGAAGATTACTCTGATCGAAAAACAGTGGAGGACCTTAAGGAGTTGAACCGTCGCATCATCGAACTCGGCGAGCGCTATCATAAGCCAGTGGTTGCGACCTGCGACGTACATTTTCTTGATCCGAAGGACGAGGTCTACCGCCGCATCATCATGTCCTGCAAGGGATTCAAGGATGCAGATATGCAAGCGCCGCTCTATCTTCGCACGACAGATGAAATGTTGAAGGAGTTCGAGTACCTCGGGGAGGAGAAGGCACGTGAGGTCGTGATCGAGAACACGAACAAGATTGCGGACATGTGTGAGCGGATTTCCCCGGTGCGCCCGGACAAATGCCCACCTGTCATCGAGAATTCCGATCAGATCCTGCGAAATCTCTGCTATGAGAAGGCACACGAGATCTACGGAGAAGAGCTGCCCGAGGTGGTGTCGGAGCGGCTGGAGCGTGAGCTGAATTCAATTATTTCAAACGGGTTCGCCGTAATGTACATCATCGCGCAAAAGCTGGTGTGGAAATCAAACGCGGACGGCTATCTGGTCGGCTCACGAGGCTCGGTCGGATCGTCGTTTGTGGCGACGATGGCCGGCATTACAGAGGTAAATCCGCTTAGCCCGCATTACTATTGTCCGAATTGTCACTACAGCGATTTCGATTCGGGTGAGGTGAAAAAGTTCGCCGGGATGGCCGGCTGCGATATGCCGGACAAGGACTGCCCGGTGTGCGGGACGAAGCTGAAGAAGGAAGGCTTCGACATTCCGTTTGAGACGTTCCTGGGCTTCAAGGGAAACAAGGAGCCGGATATTGATCTCAATTTCTCGGGAGAGTATCAGAGCAAGGCGCACAAGTACACCGAGGTGATCTTCGGGGCGGGGCAGACGTTCCGCGCCGGCACGGTCGGCACATTGGCGGACAAGACGGCGTTCGGCTATGTGAAGCGCTATTATGAGGAGCACGGGCAGCACAAGAGAAACTGTGAGATTGATCGGATCGTACAGGGCTGTGTCGGCGTGCGTCGCACGACGGGACAGCATCCAGGCGGGATTATCGTGCTGCCAATCGGCGAGGAAATTTATTCGTTTACACCGGTGCAGCATCCGGCGAATGACACGGAGACGGATATTGTCACCACACATTTTGACTATCACTCGATTGACCATAATTTGCTAAAACTTGATATTCTCGGACACGATGATCCGACGATGATTCGCATGCTCGAGGATTTGACCGGGATCGATGCCAGACAGATTCCGCTCGACGATCCGCAGGTTATGTCCCTGTTTCAGAACACGGACGCGCTCGGCATCCGGCCGGAGGACATGCGCGGTGTGCCGCTGGGGTCGCTCGGGATACCGGAATTCGGCACGGAGTTTGCTATGCAGATGCTGATCGATACGAAGCCTCAGTATTTTTCGGATCTGGTGCGGATCGCGGGCCTGGCGCACGGCACGGACGTATGGCTCGGCAACGCGCAAACGCTGATCCAGGAGGGCAAGGCGACGATCTCAACGGCGATCTGTACGCGCGATGACATCATGATCTACCTGATCGGCAAGGGCATGGACAGTGAGCTCTCGTTCACGATCATGGAGAGTGTCCGAAAGGGCAAAGGACTCAAGGGCGACTGGGAGAAGGAGATGGTTGCGCATGGCGTTCCAGACTGGTACATTTGGTCCTGCAAGAAGATCAAATACATGTTCCCGAAGGCGCATGCAGCGGCTTACGTCATGATGGCGTGGCGTATCGCGTACTGCAAGATCAATCATCCGCTCGCGTACTACGCAGCGTATTTCAGCATCCGCGCGTCAGGCTTTGACTATGAATTGATGTGCCTTGGACTGGACCGTCTGCTCTATCACATGGACGATTTTGAGCATCGAATGGATACACTCACGAAAAAAGAGCAGGATTCCTACAAGGATATGAAGAGCGTGCTTGAAATGTATGCGAGGGGCTATGAGTTTATGCCGATCGATATTTATCAGGTGCAGGCGGTACGGTTCCAGGTCATCGAGGGGAAGATTATGCCGTCCTTGAGCGCGATCTCCGGGCTCGGCGACAAGGCGGCCGCAGCGGTAGTCGATGCTGTGAAGGATGGGCCGTTCCTGTCGAAGGACGATTTCATGACGCGGACGAAGGTCAGCAAGACGCTCACGGATCTGCTCTGCGACCTGAAAATTCTCGATGGCCTGCCCGAGACGAATCAGCTTTCGATCTTTGACTTCGCGAGTTAGGTGCGTCATGGCTCGTGCCGTGAAAATCCCGTCATAAGTGAAATTATGCGAGAGTATATAAGGAGACGCCATGTTTCAGAAATTTTATCCGGACGAGTATCTGGATTCGACCTACAGCATCGACTTTGATGCGCTTTACAGGAAAGGATATCGCGGTATCATCTTTGATATAGATAACACGCTGGTACCGCACGGCGCGCCGGCCGATGCGCGCGCGAAGGCGTTGTTTGCGCATCTGAAAGAGCTTGGCTTCCAGTGCTGCCTGCTGTCGAACAACCAGCGGCCGCGTGTCGAGATGTTCAACGAGGAGATTCAGGTGCTTTTCATCGAGAACGCGCACAAGCCCTCGCGGAAGAGCTACCGCAGGGCGATGGAGCTGATGCACACGGATCTTACGACGACGCTGTTCGTGGGCGATCAGCTGTTCACGGATGTGTACGGCGCGCGGCGTACGGGAATCTACTCGATCCTCGTGAAGCCGATCCACCCGAAGGAGGAGATTCAGATCGTGCTGAAGCGTTATCTGGAGCGGATCGTGTTATACTTTTACAAGCTGCGCCGCTTGCAGGGAAAAGGATAATTAGAAAAAAGGGGTGTTTTCAGTGCTGGGACAGATGAGTTTGTTTGACGACAGAGAGCAGATGTCGCCGCTGGCGAGCAGGCTCCGTCCGGATACTTTGGACGAGTATGTAGGGCAGGAGCACTTGGTTGGCCCGGGGAAATTGCTGCGGCAGCTGATTGAGCGAGATCAGATCTCCTCGATGATC
>CANQEB010000071.1 GCA_947594085.1 uncultured Lachnospiraceae bacterium
ACGACGTGTCCGTGAACAGGTTGCAGACGATGTAGGCCGGATATTCTTGTGCTGGACAGCCTGCCGGTCGACAGCTATGTGGAGCAGGGGCTTTTGATGGATTTGAGCGGGATTGTCGCCGACCTTCGTGACAGCGAGGGATTGATGGACAACGTGGTTGGCACGTACGAGCAGGACGGCGCGTTCTATGCGCTTCCGCAGCGCTTCGGGATCGTGATGGCAGCGGGAGATCCGGAACTGATCGGCGGTATCGACAGCATGGACGCGATCGAGGCGCTTGCCGCACAGCCGGGCGTGCTGGCGGTACACGATATCGCGATCCTATCGGACCTTTTGTATCGCGTGAGCGCCGGATCGTGGAAGAATGAGGACGGCACGCTGGATCAGGAGAAACTTGCAGAGTACGTACACGCAGTCAGCCAGATCATGGATACGTGGAAGGAGAATGCTCCGCAGGAGGATCTGGAGGGACTCGACATGTATCGGCAGGATGGAATGACCATCGGCTGGAACGAGATGGAGGCGATCGGGATGCACGGCGACGATCTTACGGCTGCCACCCTGGATCTGCTCACGAGAACAAACGGCGTCTGGCTGGGCGCGTTGTATCAGATGTTGAATTACTGCGGATTGACCTCTGTGAACGCTCAAACGGGCGCGTGCGCGATGGCTCTGCCGAACCTGACGGAAGAGAAATTCTTTGTGCCGTGCGGATTGCTCGGCATCCTTGGCAACTCGAAGGAGCCGGAGCAAGCGGCCGAGTTTGTGCGTTTTCTGCTCTCGGCGCAGGCGCAGGGACAGATCAGCAGCGACGGTTTTCCGGTGAACCGGACTGCGCTGGAGACATTGATGAATACAAACTCACTCGCAGACGGCTATGGAATAACATCCAGCAGCGGAGAGGGAGACGATTATATCAGCCTGGACTATGAATGGCCGACGGATACGGAGATCAGCGCGCTCATGGCGATGGCGCAGCAGGTGAGCGTGCCGGTTGAGACGGAGCATGTGCAGCACGATGTGGTAATCGAGGAAATGCAGCGCTGCCTGGACGGGGAGATCGGCGAGGAGGAGACGGTAAACGCAATCCTGCAGAGGATCAACCTGTATCTGGCGGAGTAAGCTTGGAGCCGCCTGAACAGGAGTCCTCAAAGTGGACACCCCTATAGGTCCTTCTTTGAGGACTTCTGACTCAGGCGGCTGCAGTACCGATATGCAGAGATTTTTGAAACAAGGAATGAAAATGCGAAAAGAACAGGGAGTTTGTATGTTATGCACCGGAAGGCGGGAAAGAAAAAATCGAAGCGGAGATATGAACTTGCCGGAATCCTTTTCTTAGCCCCTGGTTTTGCCGGCGTCGTCTGCTTCACGCTGCTCCCGTTCGCCGAGGTGGTGCGCAGATCGTTTCAGAGTGCGGTCACGGCGAAGTGGGTCGGCTGGAAGAATTACGAGACGGTCTTTGCGAACACGGCGTTTCGGATGGCGGCGATGAACACGCTGCGCTTTACCGGCGTCTGTATCCCACTGCTGGTGTCGCTCTCGCTCGTGCTCGCGGTCGTCCTGCAGAAGCTTCGCACAGGGAAAAACCTGCTGAAGAGTATGCTCCTGATCCCGGTAGCGGTGCCGGCGGCGTCGGTCGTGCTCGTCTGGAAGGCGCTGTTCCACGCAAACGGTCTGCTCAACGGCCTGCTTGTGAAGCTCGGCTCGCAGAAAATCGGCTGGATGACGAGCGGCGCAGCGTTCTCGGTGCTGGTCGTCAGCTATCTCTGGAAGAATCTCGGTTACGATATGATTTTGTGGATGGCCGGACTCGCCGGGATTCCGGAGGACATCTACGAAGCGGCGCGCGTCGACGGGGCGGGCGAGTGGAAGTGTTTCACACGGATTACGATCCCAAATCTGCTGCCGTCTCTGTACACGATCACGGTGCTCTCTTTTCTCAACTCATTCAAGGTGTTCCGCGAGGCGTGGCTGGTCGCCGGGGATTATCCGCACCAGAGCATGTATCTGCTGCAGCACCTCTACAACAACTGGTTCCGTGATTTAGCCTTTGACAAAATCTCGGCGGCTGCGGTCGTCAACGCGCTCGTCGTGCTGGCGCTGATTCTCGTGCTGAGGCGAAGCTGGGAGCGGGAATAGACAATGAGGAAAAAATTTGTGAGGGGAATTGTATATCTGCCGCTGATCCTGCTGGCCGGGATCATCTGCTTCCCGGTGCTGTTCGCAGCGACGGGCGTGTTCATGCAGCAATGGGAGTTGGAGGATTATCTCGGCCCGGTGCTTGGAGGCGCAGAGGGCGTGGCGAACTGGCCGTTGCTGCCACACGCGCCGACGCTGCAGTCACTCGTGGAGCTTTTGATGGACTCGCCGCAGTTTTTCGTGATGTTCTGGAATTCGTTGAAAATTTCCCTCTGCATCCTGGCAGGGCAGACAGTTTTCGGCGTCCCGGCGGCGTGGGGGCTGGCGCGGTTTGAGTTCCCGGGAAAGCAGGCGGTTCTTTTGCTGTATATTATGCTGATGCTCATGCCGTTTCAGGTGCTAATGCTGCCGCAATATCTCGTGCTGGATCGGTTCCGTTTGCTGGACACGCATGCGGCGGTGATCCTGCCGGCCGTATTCTCGACATTTCCGGTGTTCATCATGTATCGCTTCTTCTGCGGGATTCCGGAGGCGATTCTGGAGGCAGCGCGCATCGACGGGGCCGGACATCTGCAGGTCTTCCTTCGGATCGGCATTCCGCTCGGGGCGGCAGGGATCGTGTCATCCGGAATCCTTGGATTTCTGGAATCGTGGAATATGATTGAGCAACCGATGACATTTCTGAAGACGAAATCGCTGTGGCCGTTGTCCTTGTTTCTGCCGGAGATCGGGCTGGAGGAGGCTGGCATGGGATTTGCGGCGGCGTTTCTGATGCTGGTTCCGGCACTGCTTCTGTTCCTGAGCGGACAGGAGTATCTGGAGCAGGGGATCGCGGCGGCCGCGCTGAAGGAATGACCTGCGGAAGGTCGTAAAAAAGCTAGAGGGGCAAGAAAGACGGCAGAAGCCAGAGAGGTCGAAAAAACAAGAAAGACTAGAGAAGCCAGAGATGCTAGAGAGACAAGAGAGACAAGAGAAACAAGAGAAACAAGAGAAACAAGAGAAACAAGAGAAACAAGAGAAACAAGAGAAACAAGAGAAAAAGAGAGACTGGAGAAGGCATAGAACTGGTTAGACCTGGATGAATTGGACAGATAAGATATATACAGACAGAAGAAGGATGAATTGGCTGAGGAGGAGGCGGGCGAAATGAAAAATGGGAAATTAGTGCGCATCACGGCGATGTTCTTTGCGCTCATGCTGTGCTTCACCATCTTATCGCGCGCGGCGGATCAGCTGAGCGTTGCGGTGGTGCAGACGGAACGTCCGCAGAATCGGATGATCGAGCACGCGGTCAGGACCTCAGGGAAGATTGAGCAGAATCAGGAGCTGGCGGTGACGACGCTGTCGGATCAACGTGTGACGGCGATCTATGTGCGCGAGGGACAGCGTGTGGCAAAGGGAGATTTGCTCTTTGAGATCGATACGACGTTGCTTGAAGAGCAGATCCTGAATCAACAGCAGGAGATGGAGAAGCAGGAGCTTCAGGTAAAGGATTCCAAAAGCCAGAAAGAGGTCAACGCGCAGCAGAAGGCAAATTCACAGGCGCAGGCGGCGGAGCAGTATTCCCTGTCGACCAGGCAGGCTGGGGTGCAGCTTGCGCGGGCGAAGCAGCAGCTGAACGACGCGAAGATGAAACTGAAAGAATTCAGGGAATCCATGGATGCGGGAAAGGCAGGAACGTCCAACGGAATCGGAACGGTAGATTCGGATGTCGAGGCTGCGCTTTTGCAGGCGTTGGAGGACAAGACAAACGAGTACGTTGCGGCACAGGGAGAGCTGCGCACACTGGAATGGGAGATCGAGAACGCGGTTTATACGGCACGGCAGAATGCGATGGCCGGTGTGACAGCAGCATTGACGATGGAAGATAAAATATATACGGGGTCAGCGGACGCCAACCTGGTTGCGGAGGAGCGAATTTTTACAGGGTCGGCGGAGCCGGAGGTTGTGTCGAATGCAGACAATGTAGCGGCAATAGCAGATGCGGAGCCGGAGGTCGTGCCGGACGCAGACAATATAGCGACAATAGCAGATGTGGAAGAGCCGGAGATTGTTCCAGATATAGCCGAGGAGGACGGGGTGCTTGCGGACAACATCGGGGCAGCTGATTTCAATCTTGACTTCGATTTGAATATGGAGATTGAAGACGTAATGAATTCAGATGCGGAGACTGACAGGGGGATTGTTTCGGAGACAGACGACGGTATCGATAATACGAATATTGGTAATACAAACATTGGCAATATGAATACAGGTAATACGAATACAGGTAATACGAATACAGGTAATACGAATACAGGTAATACGAATACAGGTAATACGAATACAGGCAATATGAGTATTGGCAATATGGACACCGGCGCTCAGATTGTGCCGGATGGTTCGGAACAGCCTGTTTCACAGGAACCTACGCCGGAGGAACTGGCGCAGTTGGAACAGACAGTCCGCGAAAGCTACAGCCAGAAGCTTCAGGCAGCGCAGAAAAAGGTGAGTGACGCGGAGGCGGCGAAAGAGGCGGCGGAGGCAGCTCTGATGCAGTACCAGCAGGAGCAGCTTGCCGTGGCCGACTCGGCAAATGTCCAAAATGCGCAGCAGTTGGTGGCGGATCTAAAAACAGCGCAGCAGGCGTACGAGGATGCTGCGATTGCGGCGAATGAGGCGGCCGTGACCTCCAGCAGAGCGGTAGCGATCGCCAACGTTCCCGACGCCTCGAACAGCTCAGATCGCATGAGTGAAATCAGCTATGAGCAGATGGAGCTGACGCTTGAAAAGCTAGAAAGGCTGGAGAAGGCAAAAGGAAAGATCTGTGCGGAGACAGACGGTCTGATCACGAAGATCAATATTATGACTGGGGAGAAGACATCGGACACGACCGCGCTTCTGATGGCCGATTTGGCAAAAGGGTATCGCTTCACGGCGGATATCACGAAAGAGCAACAGAAGTATATCGGCACAAATGATCCGGTCAAACTGACATCTGGGGATGGAAAGCAGAAGCTGGAGGATCTGCCGGTGGAGTCGGTGGCGGAGGATGAGAGTGACGAGGGCATTTATCATGTGACGGTACAGATCCCGGAGGATACATTTGAGATCGGTGCGAATGTGACCATGGATTTTAGCAAGAAGTCAGAGACATATGCAGTGACGGTGCCGCTCTCCGCGCTTCATCTGGATGAGAAACAGCAGCCGTATGTACTAGTGGCAGAAGAATATGAGTCGATTATGGGTACGGAGCAGCGTGCGCGCAAAGTGAGTGTCACGGTGTTGGAGCAGAATGAGAGCTATGCGGCGCTCGCGGATGGCGTGATCGGAAGCGAGGCGGAGATCATTGTGCAGTCGGACAAGGCGATCGACAACGGAAGCCGGGTGCGCGTTGCCGCTTAAATGATTTGGATATAAAAAGGAAAACGCAATATGAAAATGGGAAAGAAAATTGGTATCGGAATCAGGCTTGTGATTATGGTGGCTTGCTATTTTGCGGCAGTGCGGTGGGATGCAAATGTACAGGATGCCGCGCGGATTGCGATGGTGACGTTCTCCGGCAGCGGCTTGCCGGCCGGGATGGCGAAGTCAATCTATGAGGCAGAACGTGAAAGTGAGCAAGAGCTGGAGCATGGGCAGAAGTCGGAGCCCGTGCAAGAGCCGGAGCACGGGCAGGACCTGGGGAGCGACCCAAAGAAGGCGAGGGGACAGGAGCAGGGACAGGAGAAAACACTGTCCCTGTGTTTTTGGCATGAACAGGAGGATGTCTGGTTTTCCTGCAAGGAAACCGGAAAAACTGCGCAAGCGACACGTCTTCTGATAGAGGGAGATCCGGAGCTTGTCGCCAAAGGATGTGGAATTCTTGCCTGGGTGGAGAAGGGCTGTGTGATGGATGACGTGACGGCGCAGGAGCTGTTCGGGACAAGGCAGGTGAACGGACAGATTGCCTGGTGCGACGGGGAGGCATATACGGTATATGGGACGTTTGAGAGCTTGGAGCGGACGGTCGTACTGCGGGCAGGCAATGGAAAAACGGCCCTGTCGAGCATGTCGGCGGCTGGATTGACCGGCACGGCATCGGAAAGTCTGAATGGAGCGTCGACAGGAGGAATGAGCAGCAGGGGATACGGAACTTCGTCTGCAGGGGCTGCGTTTGATCACATTTCCATAAAAGCGCCTCAGGGCGTGAACGTGAAGACGGAGGCGGAACAGCTTCTGATGCGTTGCGGCTTGTCTGGCGATATTGCAGATTTCACATTTCCGGGTATCGTTTGCGGCAACCTGCTTCTGGTGCTTCCTATCCTGCTGACGGCGGGTCTGGTGAAAATTCTGTGGGGCTGTCTGAAGGAAGACGGGCCTGATCCAGGACAGGACGGATCAAGGAAAAGAACGGCAGAGAGAGTCATCTGTGCCGCGCTGCTGCTGGTGAGTGCGGCAACACTCTTTTTTTGGCTCCGTGAGCATCTGCAGATCTCTCCCGATATGATTCCTACGAAATGGTCAGATTTTTCTTTTTGGCCGCAGTGGTGGGCGGGACAGAAGGCGAATCTGCTGCAGATCCTCGGCGGCGCGCAGGGTGAGATGCAGCTCGAGGCGCTGTGGAGCTGTGGTTGTTCGGTGGTTTTTGATATGCTTGCGATCGCGGCAGGGATTTCCTTTTTGCATGCAGAAAGGTAGTTACTGTTTGAACCGGGCCGAAGCACTTGCCGCTGAGGCCGTAAGAAAGTGATTTGCGAAAGGTAAATTTCAGCGCCGCCTGCTCCCGTCGATCGACACGCGTGCCATCTCTGTAAGAAAGTGATTCACAAAAGGTAAATTTCTGCGGAGAAATGTTTTACAATTTTGTTGCATAATTTCTGTGACTACATTATAATCTACCTGAGGAAAACCGGATGCCGCATGATACGAGAGTGGATTGGAGTGCGATCAGTCCGGCTTTTTGATTTTAGATCAATGGGGGATAGCGATGAAATTTATTGAGACGTTTCACGAGGGAGACAAGATCAATGACATTTACCTCTGCAAGTATAAGCAGTCTGCGACTGCGAAGAACGGTAAGATCTATGAGAATGTGATTTTCCAGGATAAGACGGGGACGATCGACGCGAAAATCTGGGATCCGAATTCATCGGGGATCGAGGAGTTTGGAGTGATGGATTACGTATTCATATCGGGCGATGTGACGAATTTTCAGGGCAACCTTCAGCTCAGCGTCAAGCGCGCGCGCAAGGCGCAAGAGAGCGAGTACGTGGCGGCCGATTATCTCCCGGTGAGCGAGAAAGACATCGACGCGATGTACGACGAACTGATGGGGATCATGAAGCAGGTGGAGAATCCGTACCTGCAGAAACTGATTCGGATGTACTATGTCGACAACCCGTCGTTCATCGAAGCGTTCAAGAAGCACTCGGCGGCGAAGACCGTGCACCACAGTTTTGTCGGCGGATTGCTGGAGCACACGCTTGGGGTCGTGAAGTTGTGTGTGTTTTATATACAGCAGTATCCGTACCTGAACAAGGATCTGCTGCTGACGGCGGCGCTGTTCCACGACATCGGAAAACTCAAGGAGATCTCGAATTTCCCGGAGAACGATTATACGGATGACGGGCAACTTCTCGGACACATCGTGATGGGAAGCGAGCTGGTCGGTTTCGGCTGCCGCCACATCAAGGATTTTCCGAAGAAGCTGATGAGCGAGTTGCAGCACTGCATTCTGGCGCACCACGGAGAGCTCGAGTTCGGCTCCCCGAAGAAACCGGCACTCGCGGAAGCGCTGGCGCTAAACTACGCGGACAACACAGACGCGAAGCTGGAGACGATGCGCGAGGTGCTCAAAGGTGCCGGGGACAATCCGGACTGGCTTGGGTTCAACCGGCTGTTCGAGTCGAATCTGAGGAAGAGTTCGGAGTTCTGAGCGAGCGGAAAGCAGTATTTTGTGATGTGCTTGGGTGAAATAAAAAGCTTGGACAGGGTATGATGGATCGGAAAAAGTACTGATAGAATGTTTGAGAAAAATGTGCAGAAATGTTGACGAAATGATCAGGAAGAACAGGAGAGCGGTTTGAAAAAAGACGACATCATAAATTTGAGAATCGAGGATCTCAGCAGCGAAGGGCTGGGCGTCGGCAAGTGCGACGGGTTCACGTTCTTTGTGAAAGACACGGTGATCGGCGACGTGGCCGAAGCCAAAGTCATGAAGATGAAAAAGACATACGGATACGCGAGGCTGATGCGTCTGATAGAGGAAAGCCCGGATCGCGTCGAACCGCCCTGCCCGGTGACGAGGCAGTGCGGCGGCTGTCAGATCCAGGCGATGCGCTATCAGGCGCAGCTTGCGTTTAAAGAGAATAAGGTGCGCAACAACCTGCGGCGCATTGGCGGGATCGAGAATCCGCCGATGGAGCCGATCATCGGGATGGATGCGTTCAATGTCGAAGATGCGGTTGCCGGAAAGAAACTGGCTGTGGAAATGGAAGCGATTAGGAGTGCGAAGGCGGCTGGCGGTGAGGTACCGCCGCTGCGCTATCGCAACAAGGCGCAGTTTCCGATCGGGCGAAGCCGCGACGGACGGCTGATCGCCGGATTCTACGCGGGGCGGACGCACACGATCATCGAGTGCCTGGACTGCCTGTTGGGATCGAAGGTGAACGCGTGGATTCTGGATGCGGTACTCAAGCATATGGAGCGGTATGGCATTGAGCCATACGATGAGAACACCGGGAGCGGACTGGTGCGGCACGTCATGATTCGCGTTGGTTTTCGGACCGGACAGATTATGGTTTGTATTGTCGTCAACGGGCGAAGCCTGCCGCACAGCGAAGAGCTCTGCGCGGCGCTCGCCGCGATCCCCGGCATGACGAGCATCACGTTGAACAGCAACCTTGAGAAGACGAACGTGATCATGGGAAAAGACCTGAAAGTACTGTGGGGCACGGAGTACATCGAGGATTTGATCGGGGATGTGCGCTTCCACATCTCGCCGCTGTCATTCTATCAGGTCAATCCGTTGCAGACGCAGAAGCTGTACGAAAAGGTGTTGGAATACGCAGGCCTGACCGGGCAGGAGACCGTCTGGGATCTGTACTGCGGCATCGGGACAATTTCTCTCTTTCTGGCACAGAAGGCGCGAAGAGTCTACGGCGTAGAGCTTGTGCCGGAAGCAATCCGCGACGCGAAACAGAACGCGGAACTCAACGGTATCACGAATGCGGAATTTTACGTCGGCAGGGCGGAGGATGTGCTGCCAAAGAAGTATGCCGAAGAGGCACAGAAGCACATAGTAGTAGATACGCAGAAATGCGCAAGGGAGACACAGAAAGAAGCGAGAGAAGAACAAAAACGTGTGGAGGAAGGCATCCGCGCGGACGTCATTGTCGTCGATCCGCCGCGTAAAGGTTGCGAGGAGAGCGTGTTAGAGACGATGGTGCAGATGCAGCCGCAGCGCATCGTGTATGTGAGCTGCGATTCCGCGACGCTCGCGCGCGATCTGAAATATCTGGGGAAGCGAGGGTATGAGGTTAAGAACGTCTGCCCGGTGGACATGTTTGGGAATAGTGTGCATTGTGAATGTGTCGTTTTAATGTCGCGAGTTGGGACGATGAAGCGAGATTAAATTACAGGACACCATCTAGCGTCGCTTCCCGAATCAAGCCCGAAGGGCGCAGATGAATTGGAATAATAAGACGCGTGATTCGAAAGAAAACGAATACAGGCGTTCATTATGGGCACAGACATTGCGAAAAAGGGTGAGTATCTTTAGATATTGCTCTAAACTCTTTTCATTTACATTTGGAAATTCCTTGCTGATACTGCTCTGTATTTGAAATGGAAGCAGCGCATAAAATTTGGAGATCTGCCCGTAAGTAAGTGTGTTCACTAACACCCAAAGGGGTACATTGTGATAAACAGTTCGCTGGTGAAGAACGTATTTGTGTTCTTTATTTTTGTTGGCATGATAATCCAGAAGTTGAATCAGCCGGGCAATATCCGCTGCATTCTTTTTTGTATTGTTATAATTATTTGGATTCAGATAAGCACTCTGATTCTCTCCGTGTTTGCTGCAGAAGGCGTATGATGCAAGTTGCCGGATCTTGCACTCAATCTGGCAAAACAAGTTCGCGGAGGGAAAGGTCAAACTGGTACAGGGCGAGGACGTCTTCAAAAGAGGTATCATTCTGATAGACACGTGTCATGGGATCGATGAACGGAGTTTTATAACCGCCGATCAGGGAGAAATAGCCGATGTCTTTTAGAACTGTTTTGGCGAATGCAGGATCAGCAATTTTCATCTGCTTATCGTCAGTCAGTTTTCTGATCTGGTCGTCGTATGTAAGAAATGGTTTTGACATAGCGGTTTCTTCTTTCTCAAAAGTAAAAAGGAGGGCCCTCAGGTCCTCCCCCGGTCTCAGTCCTCGCGAGTATCTGAAACCTGATCACTGGAATAAAGTC
>CANQEB010000072.1 GCA_947594085.1 uncultured Lachnospiraceae bacterium
CCGCGCGGTCGATGGCGAAGACCACCGGAAGATTCTGCAGACAGACGTCGTGCAAAATCTGGTCGTAGGCGCGCTGCAGGAAGGACGAATAGATCGCCACGATCGGCCACCAGTCGTCGTCTCCGGATTCCCGAACATGATACCTACCTTCTCACGAAGCTGGTTGATAAACACGACCGTACAATTCGACTTGCTGATCACGCCGGTCAGTTTGCGCAGCGCCTGAGACATCAATCTCGCCTGCAGCCCTACATGAGAGTCGCCCATATCGCCGTCGATCTCTGCCTTCGGCACCAGTGCCGCCACGGAGTCTACAATGATGATATCCACAGCCCCGGAACGCACCATCGTCTCAGTGATCTCCAGCGCCTGCTCTCCGTTATCCGGCTGAGATATATAGAGATTGTCGATATCCACGCCGATATTGCGCGCATATACCGGATCCAGTGCATGCTCCGCGTCGATAAAGCCGGCAATTCCACCACGCTTCTGTATCTCGGATACCATGTGGAGCGCGACGGTCGTCTTGCCGCTCGACTCTGGGCCGTAGATCTCTATAATACGCCCTTTCGGAATGCCGCCAAGACCAAGCGCGATATCCAGGCTCAAGGAACCGGTCGGAACGGTCTCAATATTCATATGGGCCCCTGTGTCTCCCAACTTCATCACAGAACCCTTTCCAAACTGCTTCTCAATCTGCGCAAGCGCAGCATCCAATGCTTTCAACTTATCTTCCTGTGCCATCTTCTTTCTCCTTCTCTCGAACTTATGTTCGCATCTGTTCTAATCCTATTACATTTTGTTTCTATTGTCAAGTAAATCTTTTGCAAATCAATGAAAACCGCAAGTCAAGCGGCTTCCTTTTCATATGTCTGTCAGCTCGTGCTTATAGAATTCCCCTGCGCTATATGAATGATTGAATAGAATATTTGCCGGAACCGGCATTTAACAGTTAAAAAGAATATAGAATTGTCTTAGAAGCTGTATTTACTCATCGTTTCGGAAGCTGTTGCGCAAATTCCTCCACAGAAGCGGCAGATATGGCCAACTTGTGGAATTCCCGCAGCATGTTGCAATCCTTCTCGGAAAAAAGGTATTCCCGCAGATTCTCAGTGACTGCGCCCGGTAAGTCTTCCAGGATGTCAAGGATAGCCTCTGCTCTTCCTTCTGCTCTTCCTTCTGCTCTTCCTTCTGCTCTTCCTTCTGCTCTTCCTTCTGCTCTTCCTTCTGCGCGCTCATCCTGCAGCATTTCCTCTAACACCATATATCTTGCCTCCATATCGCGGCTTGCCTTCACTTCGCGCACGGCTGCCTGTATCTGACGCACATAGCCGTCCCCGAAATCTTTTGTACTCTCCTGTAAACTTGATCCTATGTATCTCAGAAAGCTGACAAGATTTCCCGGAACTTCTTCCGGGTTTGCCCCGCAGGTACTCAAAAACATGGTGGTCTGACCGTCCCTGATCCCGAAGCTCTCCTCCAGACACATGTTCTGAAATGTATAGCGATATCTCCCGCGTCCGAACGGATCAAAATCGCAGACAAAGATCACATATGTATCCGACAGGCTTCCGTATGCATTTCCCCGTGTCAGCAGCTCCATGTCGATCTGGCTGCGATAATACCGCGCTCTGCGCTCCAGATAAGGCTTTTGAACAACCTGCATCTCCACATTGTAGCGGGTGCGTTTCTCATCGCTCGCCTCAACATCCAGCCGCACGCCCTTGTACTCCGGGTGGTACACCAGACTCTTTTCTGTACTGACGGTAAGTCTGCTAATCGGAAAACCAAGCGACATTTCCAGAAACGGCTTGCAATTCTCCGGATCGCACATTACCGCGCCGAACATGAAATTGTCTTTCATCGTCAGCATTTCTAATTTTTTGCATTCTGCCATATAAGTCCTCCACTTCTCAGCAGAGGAATTCTATACACTTATTATAGAACAGATAGGCTTTGATTTCAAGCAACAATATGGGGCAAAATCACATCCCGCCGTGCCCTTTTACACAAAAATTCTCTTGATATCGTTGAACATCACGACTACCATCAGCAGCATCAGAAGCATCAAACCCGCGAAATGCACCTTTGCCTCCAATTCCGGGTCGACGCGCTTCCTGCGGATCGCCTCGATGATCAGGAACACCAGACGTCCTCCGTCGAGCGCCGGGAGCGGGAGCAGGTTCATCACGCCCAGATTCGCAGTCAACAGAATCGAGATATTAAAAAGGTTCAGCCAGACATACAGCGTCCCCTCCGGCTTGCTCTCCTCGTAGGTATCCCCGATGACCTGCACGACACCGACCGGTCCCGACATATCATCTATCCCTACTCCGCCGCTAAACAGCATCTTCAGGCTTTGTATGGTCGTATCAATCCAATAATAGACCTCATATGCGCTGTATCCCAGCGTCTGCAGTGGGTTCGTCCGCACCCGGGCGTAATTGACGCTCCCCGTAATCCCGTACTTGTACCCGTTGTCCGTGAGCACCGGCGTCACCGTTGTCTCGTATCTCTGGCCATCGCGCTCGTATTCGAACGTCACGGTCTCTCCCTCATGGAACATCCCGTAATTGGAGACCTGCCGATACAGGCGGATGCGTTTGCCGTTCATCCGTGTGATCCGATCGCCTGCGCGCAGTCCGGCCTCCTGTGCCGGATAGCCCTCGGTCACAGAGCGGATGATCGGCGCGTCGTAGCCGATGTTTCCTATGATAAAGATCGAAAGCACAAACGCAAGCAGAAAATTGAACAGCGGACCCGCCGCCACCACCGCGATCCTCGCGCCGACCGGCTTGCTGCCAAACGAACCGTCGCTCATATCCTCGCCATCCTCGCCGAGCATCATGCACGAGCCACCGAACGGAAGGAGCTTCCAGGAATACCGCGTCCCGCCCGCCTGAAAACTCAAAAGTCGCGGCCCCATACCGAGTGAAAATTCCTCCACCGTGATGCCGTTCTTCTTCGCGAGCAGAAAATGTCCCAACTCATGTATGATAATGATGACGCTGAATACAAGCAGCGCAATGATAATCTTCAAATATTCCACCTGCTTTCAATCATTTCGTATACGCTTCTCTCCGTCGCAAGGATCTCCTCCACGTCCGGAGCTTCGATCACACAATGCCGGTCCATGCAATACCGTATGATCCCATAAATATCTGTAAAGCCGATCTTCCGCTTCAGGAAACCGGCCACGGCGCATTCATTCGCCGCGTTGAACACGGTCGGCATAGAACCGCCAACTCTGGCCGCCTCGAACGCATATTTCAACCCAAGGAAGGTCTCCGGATCCGGGTCTTCAAAGGCGATGCTTCCAATCTTCGCGAAATCGAGCCGTTCGCCCGCGAGATGCCTCCGCTCCGGGTAATAGAGCGCATACTGGATCGGCAGCTTCATGTCCGGCGTGCCGAGCTGCGCGATCACAGCTCCGTCCACAAACTGTACCATCGAATGGATAATGCTCTGCGGCTGCACGACGACCTGAATCTGGTCAAGCCCTGTCCCGAACAGCCAGCGCGCCTCCATGACCTCAAGTCCCTTGTTTACCATGCTCGCCGAGTCAACCGTGATCTTCTGTCCCATCGCCCAATTCGGATGCTTCAACGCATCCTCGAGCTTCACCTGCGCAAGCTGCTCGCGCGTCATACCGCGGAACGGCCCGCCCGAAGCCGTCAGGAGAATCCTGTCAATCTCGCCTCGGTTCTCTCCGTTCAACGCCTGGAAAATCGCGCTGTGCTCACTGTCTACCGGGAGAATGCGCACGCCGTACTCCTTCGCGAGCGGCATGATGATGTGCCCCGCCGTCACAAGCGTCTCCTTGTTCGCGAGCGCAATGTCCTTGCCAGCGCGGATCGCCTCGATGGTCGGGACAATCCCGATCATACCCACAATCGCAGTCACAAGCATCTGAGCCTCCTCGCAGACGGCCACAGCCTTCAGGCCGTCCATCCCGCAGAGTACCTCTACCGGAAGATCCGCCACCGCCACGCGCAGCGCTTTCGCATCCGTTTCCTCCCAGACCGCCGCGATGCGCGGCCGGAATTCGCGAATCTGCTGCTCCAGCAAACGAATATTTCGCCCCGCCGCGAGCGCCGCGACTTGTATATCTCCGTTCGCCCGCACTACCTCGAGCGTCTGAGTCCCGATCGAGCCCGTCGATCCGAGGATCGAAATCGTCTTCACTTCCACCTCATCCTTTCGTGCTCCTGCGCCGCCGCGGCACACAGAGCTGCCTCTATCGCATATTGTTCCGCTCACCGGAGCACTTCCCCGGCCTGCATAGGAATTGTTGTTCGTCCAGTCGCAACACCCGCTCACTGAAGCAGGAAAAACGCCTGCGCCAGATAGTACACGACCGGCGCGATAAAAATCACGCTGTCGAAGCGGTCCAAAATCCCGCCATGTCCCGGGATCAACGTCCCGTAATCCTTGATCCCGTGGTTTCGCTTGATCGCTGAAGCAGCCAGATCGCCCACCATAGAGATCAGAGCACTCACCGCGCAGATCACGCCGAAGTACAGCATATGATTTCCCTGCGTCGCCAATCTGCCGGAAACCACGGCCGCGTAGATCACGCCGAGCAGCGCCGCTCCGACGACACCGCCGACGGCTCCCTCCACCGATTTCTTGGGGCTTAGCTTCGGCGACATCTTGTGTTTGCCGATCAGCATTCCTACGCAGTAGGCGCAAGTATCGCAGCCCCACGACCCGAGGAAAATGAGCCAGACCAGATACGCCCCATCCTTCATCATTCGCAGCTGATAGATGCACGAAAGCATCACCGCCACATAGACCACGCCGAAAAACGCACCGGTCACCTGCTGCGTCTGGTATCTTGGATACGTAAACACATAGACCGACATAAACAGAATCAGGCACACGGTCAGCACTGTCATAGTATATGCCGAAAAGCCAAGAAATACTATTATATAGTAGACGAAACAGCCCAGATAACCCACGACTGCAAGCGGCGAGAATCGCTTATCGTCGATCCTCAGCGCGCGGTACAGCTCATCCATCCCGATGATGGAGATCGCCAAAAGCGTCACCGCGAGAACAGGACCTCCGGTGATAATCACCACAAGCGCGATGGCCACAAGCACAATCCCGCTGATCAGTCTTGTACGAAACATTTCATTCCTCCTTGACCCCGCCGTAGCGTCTGTCACGGCTGTTGTATTTCTCTATGGCCTGCCACAGATCGTCCTTCGTAAACGCCGGCCACGGCACCTCGGTGAAATAGAATTCCGTGTACGCGAGCTGCCACATCAGATAATTCGACAACCTCTGCTCTCCGCTCGTGCGGATCAGCAGATCGGGATCCGGCACCTCTGCCGTGTCGAGATAGCCGGAAAAGCGCTCCTCCGTGATCTCCTCCGGCTGTAGCTTCCCGTCCACACAGTCCTGCGCAGCCCTGCGGATCGCCCGCACGATCTCGTCCCGGCTTCCGTAATTGATCGCGATCTGGAAATTCAGCCCAGTATTGTCCTTTGAGGATTCCACGAGCCGAGCCAGGCTGTCCTGAAGATCCTGATCGAGCGCGGTCGGATCGCCGAGCACGCGCACCTTCATATTGTTGTCCTTCGCCGTCTTGAGGCATGTCTTCGTGTAGCTGCGGAACAGCTTCATCAACGCGTCCACCTCGTCCTTCGGGCGCTTCCAGTTCTCAGTCGAGAAAAGATACACCGTCAGATACTTGATTCCCATATTGTACGCGTCCCTGCAGATGACTTCCAGATTCTTCGCGCCCCGCACATGCCCGTAATTGCGCGGCATGCCCTTGCTCCTCGCCCAGCGCCCGTTTCCGTCCACTATAATCGCCACATGCTGCGGAATCACCATGATGTTCTCCTCCATACAAAGGGACTGTCGCCGAACAACAGTCCCCTATTTTTATACTGTAAGGATTTCTTTCGATTTTTCTTCCACGGATTTGTCGATATCCTTGATGTACTTGTCTGTCAGCTTCTGGACGCTGTCCTCGAGGTCCTTGATCTCGTCCTCAGACACCTCTGTCTTGCCAAGCTTCTTCAGATAATCGTTCGCGTCTCTGCGGATATTGCGGATCGCAACCTTGGCCGCCTCTCCTTTTTTCTTGACGTCTTTTACAAGATCTTTTCTGCGCTCCTCGGTCAGCTCCGGGAAGATCAGCCGAATGATCTTGCCGTCGTTCGACGGATTGATGCCGAGGTCAGAGGTGAGGATCGCCTTCTCGATCGCCTTCACCATCGAAGCCTCCCACGGCTGAATCTGCAGGACACGCGGCTCCGGAACCGTGATATTTCCCACCTGCTGCAGCGGCGTCGGCGTACCGTAGTAGTCCACGCGAATCTTGTTCAGCACGTTCGGATTCGCGCGCCCCGCACGGATCGTCCCGAACTCTTCCAGAAGATTCTTGTGCGTCTTCGTCATCTTCTCATCGTAAACTTTGATTCTCTCATCCATCTTTCTTCCCTCCTGTTGTGTAAAATATATAACTCACGCTGTCACCTTTGTCCCGTTCAGCGTCCCCTTCACCGTGTCCACGATGCTGTTCTCCTGGTTCAGCCCGAACACCAGCATCGGCATGTGGTTCTCCATGCAGAGGATCGACGCCGTCATGTCCACCACGCCAAGCTTGCGGTCGATCACCTCCTGGATCGAGATCTCATCGAACTTCTTCGCCTGCGGATTGTCCTTCGGATCGCTGTCGTAGACTCCGTCCACTGACTTCGCGAGCAGAATCATCTCTGCCTCGATCTCGATCGCGCGCAGCACTGTGGCTGTGTCCGTCGAGAAATACGGATGTCCCGTCCCGCCGGCCAGGAATACCACTCTGCCCTCCGCGAAATACTCCATCACCTTGTCCTTAGAAAACAATTCCGTAAACGCGCCGCACGCGAATGGCGTCATCACAGCCGTCCGGATCCCGACTGATCGGAAGATCTCCGATACGTAGATACAGTTCATGACCGTCGCCAGCATTCCAATCTGGTCCGCCTTCGTCCGGTCGATATGTTCGCTGGACCTACCGCGCCAGAAATTGCCTCCGCCGATCACGATACCGATCTCCATGCCCTGCTCCACGAGCGTCTTCACCTGAAGAGCCACCTTCGTGACCGTCGGCTCGTCGAACCCGGTCTTTTTATCTCCCGCGAGCGCCTCACCGCTCAGCTTCAAAAGTATCCGTTTCATAAGTTATTCCTCCTACGCACAGTATACCAAAATCTTTCCGTGAAAGCAAGGGAGTGAACCATATTCTCCTAACCACGTTACCTTTACCATGAGGGGTTTGGAATACGCGCCCATAATTTTCTGCAATAGCCGCTGCCCCACTCCTAGCCTTTTTGCCGTTTTTTCATATAATACTTTGACAGTCTCCTGACCCCGCCGCCCAGATAGCGGAAAGTCGGCTCCGTGATGATCGCGAAGATCACCAGAAGCATCACGCACTTCTTGGAGATCGACGTGATCGCAAAGATCTTGCTGACAAAGATCATGCAGTACAGCAGACCGGCCGCCATGCCGAACCACAGGAACCAGTGGTACTTCGTCATCGGGGACGCGATCTGGTACAGAATCATCAATCCGACGATCGCCAGCAGGATCGTGGACGACGTCGAGACATCGTTCGCATCCACGCCGAACTCCATGCAGAACAGATACAGGCCGCTGACCACGATAAAGTCAGTCAGACCGCCCGGCAGCGCCTTGAAGAGCACGTTGCTCAGGAAGTGTCCCTTGATGCGGTCTGTGTTTTGCTCCAGCGACATCACGAACGCCGGAATACCGATCGTGAACATGCTGATCAGCGAGATCTGCGACGGCTCCAACGGATAGTTGACCATCAGAACGATCGAGAGAATCGACAGAAACAGTGAGAAAATATTCTTTACGAGGAAGAGGCTGGCCGTGCGCTCGATGTTGTTCACGACACGTCTTCCCTCCGCCACCACGGCGGGCATTTTGGAGAAATCAGACTCCAACAGCACAAGCTGGGCCACCTGAGCCGCCGCGTCGCTTCCGGACGCCATCGCAATGCTGCAGTCCGCGTCCTTGAGCGCCAGCACGTCATTGACGCCGTCGCCCGTCATCGCCACCGTGTGTCCGGCACCCTTCAGTGCGCTGATGAGGCAGCGCTTCTGGTCCGGTGTGACGCGCCCGAAGACCGCATAACGATCTGCCGCCTCGACAAGTTCTTCATCGGTAAGCGTCGAAGTATCGATATAAGTCTCCGCACCGCGAATCCCGGCTTCCCTCGCCACCTCAGAAACCGTCACAGGATTGTCGCCGGAAATGACCTTGATCTCCACACCCTGCTCCGCGAAGTATGTGAACGTCTCCTTCGCATTCTCGCGCAACGGATTCGCTAGAAGCACCATTCCCATCGGCTCAACGCTCTCGCGCAACGCCTGTCCGTCCAGCACGCCGTTATATTTGGCAAACACAATCACGCGGAAGCCCTGGCGACTCCAATATTCAATCTGAGATGCATACGCGTCATACTGTCCCCGCAGGACAGACTCCGGCGCGCCAAGCACATAGCTCGCATCCTCAAAAATCGCTCCACTGTATTTCGTGACCGAGGAGAAAGAGAAAACGCGCTCCGGGCGTTTTCCGCTGCGCTTGCGGAAGAAGTCCTTGATCGCCTTCATCGTGATATTGTCGGCTGCCATCGCCGCCGCAAAATCTCCTATTGCAAGCTCAAACTCCGCCGACTCCTCCGCTGAAAACGCCGGGAGCTCTATTCCTTCGCCTTCCTTCGGATCGGCTTCTGCCGCCCCGAACGCTTTTGTCACGGTTTCCTTTGAACCGACTTCTGCCGTCCCGGCCACCTTCACCACGGTTTCTTTCGGCTCAGCTTCCGCCGTCCCGGCTGCCTTCGTCACAGTTTCCTTCGGATCTGCTTCTGACGCCTTCGCCACAATTTCCTTCGTCTCAGCTTCAGCTACCTCGGCTGCCTTCGCCACGGTTTCCTTCGGCTCAGCTTCCGCCGCCTCAACCGCCTTCGTCACAGTTTCTTTCGCCTCAACGCTTGCCGCCTCGGCCGCCTTCGTATCAACCTCCTGGCCCATCTTCAATCCGGCCCGCAGCGGAAACACTCTCTTGACCGTCATCGTGTTGTCTGTGATCGTGCCAGTCTTGTCGACGCAAAGCACATCCACACGCGCCAATGTCTCGATGCATTTCATATTGTGCACAAGTACCTTCTGCATAGCCAGGCGCATCACACTCACTGCCAACGCCACGCTCGCGAGCAGATACAAGCCCTCCGGAATCATGCCGAGGATCGCAGCGACCGTCGCAGTCACACTCTCGCGCACCGGAGTATTGTTGATAAAATGCTGCTGGCTGAACAGAATGATCGCAATCGGTATAATCAGCACACCAATCATCTTGACCAGGCGATTCAGAGAGCGTATCATCTCCGAAACCTCCTCGTCATTCATCTCCTTCGCCTTCAGCGTGAGCTGGGAGACATAGGAATCCTCACCGACACGCTCCACCCTACCGTAGCACTGCCCGGATACGATGAAGCTCCCTGAGAGCAGCATGTCCCCTTTCTTCTTGGAGATCGCGTCTGATTCGCCTGTAATCAGCGACTCGTTGACCAGAACCTCTCCGTCCTCCACGATCGTGTCTGCCGGGATCTGATTCCCCGCAGCAAAAATCACGACATCGTCCAGCACAAGCTCTTCCGCCGGCACTTGTCGCTCCACGCCGCCTCTCATCACCGTATTCTTCGGCGCGTTCAAAATGCGCAGATTGTCCAGCACCTTCTTCGACCGCAGCTCCTGGACTATACCGATCAACGTATTCCCGATGATAACCGGAAGAAAGGTCAGATCCCGAAATGATCCCACAAGAATCAGCATCACCGCAATGATAAAAAAGATCAGGTTGAAATACGTAAAAATATTGCTGCAGATAATCTCTTTTTTGGATTTGGAGGGCGCCTCGATCGCATGATTCACCGCATCCTGACTGATGCGCTCCTGTACCTGCGCGTCCGACAACCCTTCCGCCACCGCCGGCGTATAACGCTTAAGTGGCGGAATGATCTTCTCTGGAAGCTGAAACTCTTCTGAGATCACCTTTGTCCGAAGCAACTTTTGTCGAAATGACTTGATGCTTCGCCACAGATCTTTCCCCTGCTTTTCTTCTGGCTTTATTTCTCCGTAATTTTCCACGTTGAGTTCTTCTTTTTCCACGTTTGAATCCTCTTCACAAATATAGAATATCGCCGTGCTCAGCCTCGGTTTGTATGTACCTCGGCCCAGTCGCAAGCTTTCGCGAAGATTTTACCATACTTCACGCCTTTTTTTAACCCTGCAAATTCTGAAATTTTAGTAAACTATTTTAATTTCTTGTAACCTGCGGTGTAATTTGATATACTTCCTGTATGGTTGTAATGGCTATCCGGACGCCCTGCAAGGGCTTGCAATGTCAGGCAGACCCGCTCGCGCTTAATCGGGCACGCAGCGGTGCATAAGCTCGCTTGCGC
>CANQEB010000073.1 GCA_947594085.1 uncultured Lachnospiraceae bacterium
CGTCAAACACCATGACCGGCGTGTTCTGCACGAGCATCCGCGCGATCGCGGTCCTCTGCTTCTGTCCGCCCGAGAGCGTCACGCCGCGCTCACCCACAATCGTCTGATAGCCCTTCGAGAAACGCTCGATACTCTCATCGATACAGGCCACGCGCGCCGCGCGGCGAACCTCCGCCATCACGCCTGCCTCGTCTGCCGCAGCCGCCGTATCTGTCACACCTGCCTCATTCAGCGCGGCCATGCCTGTCATATTTGCCCTGCCTGCCGCACTCACTGCTTCCGCCGCTGTGCCGGCCCTTGTGATCGCAATATTCTCCTCAATCGTCCGCGAGAACAGGTACGGTTCCTGCAGCACCATTCCGATATGCGAGCGCAGCCACGGAAGGGGAATGTCCCCCACCGGCACGCCGCCTATCGTAATCTCGCCCTCCTGCAGCTCATAGAGCCGATTCAGCAGATGCATCATCGTCGATTTGCCGCTGCCCGTCCCGCCGAGGATACCAAGTGTCGTTCCACCCTTTATCGTCACAGAGACATCCTGCAGAATCTTCTCATCCTCCGTGTAGCCAAAGCTCACGTTCCGGAAGACAATGTCACCGGTCATATCGGGACATGGTTTCTCATGTGCAGCGCTCTGCCGGTCTTTCTGTCCCCCGGCTGTCTGCTCGCCTGACCGGCCGACGCCCTCTCCCGCGGAAGCACAACTCACGTTCTCTCCCGAAGCGGGATCTCCGTCCATTTTGCCTTCCCCGCGCCGCTCTATGCCAGCCTCCGTGATCTCCTCCGTCCTTGAATTCAGTATGTACAACAGGCGGTCCATAGATACGCCTGCCTTGCTCATCTCAGAGATCATGCGCCCCAGATGGCGCACCGGCCAAATCAACCTGCGGTTGTAGGAAATGAACGCAATCAGCATTCCCGCGGTCAGGTTTCCCCGCACGCAGAGCATCGCACCGATCACCACAAGGAGCAAAAGCTGCAGCGCCATCACCAGATCACCTGCGGCCCAGAAGCCAGAAAGCAATTTACACAAATCCATCCACGCATCCGTGTAAATGTTGTTCTGCCTCCGGAAGCGCTCGCGTTCATAGCTCTCCCGCCCGAATGCACGCACCACGCGCACACCCGTCAGGTTTTCCTGCGCAATCGACGACAGGACACCCTCATTCTCATCGCACTCCTGAAACAGATGTCCAATCCTGCGGTAAAAGAAATACGAATAGCCAATAATAATCGGTATCGACAAAAACACAACCCAGGATAACGTCAGGCTCATGGATAACATGACCACAACGCTGAACACGATCAAGACTGCAATCCGGATTACCTGGACAAGCTGCTCAGACACAAACTCCCGCACCATATTGACATCTGAGGTGCAGCGCTGAATAATATCGCCCGTCTGATTCTCCATGTGCCAGGAATACGGCAACCGCTCAATGTGCGCGTAAAGCGTATCGCGCGTCGTCTTCATCATACGCTCTGTGGCAACAGAATTCAGATAATTGTTCAGATACTGAAAGACCGCCGTGAGCGCGGCCGTCGCCAGGATCGCCAGAGCTGCCAGGTAAAGATGGCTCATGATAAATTCCCGGCCACCTGCCTCATCCAAATAGCGGCGCACCACACCTGGCAAAGTCTCCGTCTGACTGCTCAGGCAGCCGTCCACCACGATGCGGATCACCTGCGGCGTCACCATGTCAAGCGCCGCCACTACTGCCGAGGCCAGAATACTCATAGTGAAAAATCTCTTGCTCCCCCGCAGGAAGAGCAAGAGCATCGTAAATTTAGAATATGTGTTTGTCTGCGGATTTGCAGCCTCTCTCATAGACTGCCTCCTTTCCAAATATGTGATTACACCATCGCCCATGGCAGCGCAGGCATCTGCCGTCAGACCAGGGGAATAAGCTCCTAATTCTTTTTGCTCAGCAAACGATTCAGCACCTCAAACAGCTTCTTCACATCGATCGGCTTGGCGACATGCGCGTTCATCCCGCTCTCCAACGCCATCTTCCGATCCTCGTCAAACGCGTTCGCCGTCATCGCGACTACCGGAATGTTTGCCAGTTTTTTATTCCCAAGCGCGCGGATCGCCCGCGTCGCCTCGTAGCCGTTCATGACCGGCATCTGCACGTCCATGAGCACCAGCGCATAATAGCCCGGCTCCGAATGCTTCACCATCTCGACGGCGACCGTGCCGTCCTCCGCGGTCTCAACCTCAAAACCGCTCTCCCGCAGAAGCTCCTGCGCGATCTCGCGATTCAGCTCATTGTCCTCGACGAGCAGCAGGCGCTTGCCCTTAAGCTCCGCCTCAGTGCTCGGCAGGATCTCCTCATTCTGCGCCGCGTGCACATCGCTGATCGCCTCCACCAGCGTATCCCTCAGCTCCGACAGGAAGATCGGCTTGTTGCAGAAGGCCGTCACGCCGGCCTCTCGCGCCTCCGCCTCGATCGCGCTCCAGTCGTACGCGGTCAGGACGATGATCGGCACCTTCTCGCCGACGATGCTGCGCAGCTGCCTGGCCACCTCGACCCCGTTCAGATCCGGGAGCACCCAGTCTATGATGTACGCGTGGTACTCGTCCCCGATCTCGACCGCCTGGTTCGCGCGCAGGATCGCCTCCTTGCCGTGCATGGTCCACTCCGCGCGCATTCCGATCTGGATCAGCATCTTCGTGACGCTGTCGCAGGTGCTGAAGCTGTCGTCCACCACAAGAGCGCGCAGGCCCTCCAGCTCGTGGATCACCTCAATCCTGCCCTCCGTCTGCTGCAGCCGGAAGTCCAGACGGATGATGAACTCGCTGCCCTTGCCCTGCTCGCTCTGAACCTCAATCGAGCCGCCCATCGCGTCGACGATGCTCTTCGTGATCGCCATGCCGAGCCCGGTCCCCTGAATGCCGCTGACCGTCGTGTTCTGCTCCCGCTCAAACGGCTCGAAAATGTGCTTCGCGAACTCCGGGCTCATGCCGATCCCCGTATCCTTGACGCGGATCTCATAGAAGCCGTAGCCCTTCGGGGCGTCCGTCAGCTGCCGCACCGTGAGCGACACGGAGCCGCCGGCCGGCGTAAATTTGATCGCGTTGCTCAGCAGGTTCAGCAGGATCTGGTTGACATGCAGCTTGTCGCAGTAAATGTTCTCGTCCACGACGTCCATCGTGTCCATAAAGAAATCCAGCTGCTTGACCTGCATCTGCGTCTGTATGATATTGCGCATGTCCCGGAAAATATCGGAAATGCTGCATTCCTTCTCTTCTATGTTCAGCCGCCCGCTCTCGATGCGGCTCATGTCCAGAATGTCGTTGATCAGGCTGAGCAGATGATTGCTGGAGGACAGGATCTTGCCCAGGTACTCCTTCACCTTCTCCTGATTGCCGACGTTCGTCTGCGCCAGCGTCGTGAAACCGATGATCGCGTTCATCGGCGTGCGGATGTCGTGCGACATGTTGGACAGGAACATCGTCTTTGCCCGCTCGGCCGCCTCCGCCTTCTGCAGCTTCTCTTCCAGCACCGCCTTCTCGACCGCCCTCTCGAGCGTCTCCTTCGCGTTTTTGCGCACCCAGAGATAGTACAGGCAGACCGTAAACACAATAAAGGCGGCAACGATCAGAAGCACCTGCCGGATCTCATAGAGGTTCTTGAAAGCGTCTTCTTCCGACACGGAGACCGCGATCACCCAGTTGTTGATGCCTGCCGGAGTATAGTAGAGATACTGCCACTCGACCGGATCGTTCGCCTGAAAAACCACATAGCCCGTCTTGCCGCTCATGAGCTCCTGCATCTTCTCGTCCCACTTCATGCCGTTCTTTGTCGGCTGCGCGGGATAATCACTCAGATTGCCGAGCGTCTCGTGCCAGGTGTCCAGGATGAAATCCCCGTTCTCCGCATCGATGATGTAGACGCTCGCGCTCGCGTTGTAGATGTTGTCGATGTTCATGGTACCTGGCAGGTCGACCAGCCTCGTGACGCCATAGAGCACCGCAACCGTTTTTCCGTCCTTGACGATCGGGACATAGTGGCGCAACACCATAGTGCCCTTGTCCATAACGCCCGTGATCCGGTTAGACACATGCTCCCCGCGCGCGGCGATTTCATCAAAAGAGATCCAGCCGTTTCCATCCGTATCTGTGCCGTTCGGCTGGATGATCGTGTTGTCCGGCATCAGGATCCTGATCTGCATTGTCTCGATCAGCGGATTGAAGGTCGCCATCGTCTCCTTGATCGAGTCTTTGTCAAACGCCTCGGAATCCGCCAGAATATCAGCGGCGGCGTTCAAAATCCGGCTGTCACGGCTCAGCTTGGTCGTCACCTCTTCCACGACCGTATTCACGCCTTCCTCCATTCGCCCGAGGCATCTGTTCTTGATCAGAACATTGACGCGATAATATGCTACCACGAAAAGCACCGCCAGCGTGGCGATCATCAGCAGCGTCGCTGTCAGACTTTTCTCTTTTATGAGTTTCCCACTCCTCATTTGTACTCACACACTCCCCAAATATTAAGTCTCAATTTCAAAGCATTCCGGCATTCTCGTCCAAAGTAAGCTCTGTCTCCGTCTGGCCTTTGGCATCCGATTCTTCCTGGCCTGCTTCATCTGATGAGGTTTCCTCCTCCGATCCCGCGGCCGCAGCCTGCTGACCCTCCGTCTCGTGGTCCGTCTGCCCATCCGCTTTCTCCTGGGAAGCCGCATCTTTGGCCTGATCTCCTGCTTCTTCCTGAGAAGCAGAGTCCTCCGCCCGGCCATCATCCAGCGAGAGTACCGTGCACACAGCATCACCCTTTGCATAGGACAGCGCAATCTCGTCGCCCTCCTCGTAGCGGATGATGTCCAGGAAATCCGTAACCGGCACGTCAAACACCTCGTCACGTCCCTCCAGCATGATGTAGAAATGTGTGTTTCCTTCCACGACCGCCTGCGCGATACGCCGGATCTTTCCTTTCACCGTCTGCATATCACCATCTGCCGTCGCGCCTTTATTCTTCAGCCCAAGCATCTTCACATAGGTCTGCTCACACTCCGGCACCGTATCGCCGATCGCCACATTCTGGTAGCGCTGGATGTTCACCATCGCGTATTTCTTCACGAGGCCTGCGTTATCCTTCAGCGCGATGAAATACGTCGGCTCGCTCGAAATGTTCAGAAGCAGCGGGAAAGTCGCACGATAGCCGAGATTCTGCACCTGTCCCTCGGCGGAACCCATCGCGGAAAACTCCTCCGCGCCGGCCACTTCGTAATACTTTGTCTCCATCGTGCGCTGGTTCATAAGCACAAAGCCAACGTTCGAACGGTCGCCGCTCACAGACGTCACGCCCGTGTACACCCACACGTCGTCGTCCTGCGCGAGATAGTTGTAGCCGTCCGTCGTCACGAGGCAGCCCTTCTGTCCAAGCACGCTGTTGATGAAACCATTGATCAGCGTGCCGTGGTAATCGTAGAGCTGGATCAGCAGATCCGCCGGATACACGCGGTCCACCCACGTCGGGCAGTCCTCCACGTCCATCGACTCACACTCGCCCGTCACCGCGTTGCAAAGTACAACTTTGCCGATCGTCTGCCCACCGAACAGCCCGATCGAGAATTTCTTCACCGGGCAGATCCAGTAGGGCGTGCCCTCCTCGTCGATCTCAAAGCTGAGCTGATCGAAAATATAGGTCGGATAATGGAAACGCAGATGCCGGTAGATGTTGCGGTTGAAATACTCGGACTCCGAATATTTGATCCCCTCAGGGATTTTCACGAGCTCCGTGTTCTGCGTCGCCATATCGATGCTGATGTAGGCCGGGATGCCGTTTTTGCGGTTCGTGAACCACTTGATCGGGCTCGCGTACACCAGCGGCGTCACGCGCACCGGCCGTCCCTGATAGTTGATCTGCGAGTACAATGTGCTCACCTCAAACTGCGACACCATGTCCACCATGCTGCCCATCTTGCGGTTGCCCAGAATCTCCGCCGAATCCTTGTCGAGCAGCGGGATCTGGTTATACTTTATCTGTTTGATATCCTCGGCGAAATCGCCGGTCTCCGGCACAAGCAAATCGCGATACTTGCCCGCATTCACAATCGGTGAAGACAAGATTGAACCAGCCAAGTAAACCACCAGCACCAGCAGAAACAGGCCGAGAAAGAGCTTCGGTGCACGTCTCGCACGGATCTCACCCCTCAAGTCCCTGAAGTCCCTGATCGTCTGAACCTTTATCTTTCTCCCGACGCTGAACACGAGCGCAATCAAAAGAAGCGCCAGCAGCACCATCCACAACCCGCTCGAATGAATATTGATCGCCGGGAGCGTTACATAATAGTATGCGCCAAGCGCCAGCAAGACCACCAGTGCCAGCAGTAATTTTATCTTTCCACGTCTCATCAGAAAACCTCCTGTATCACATTTTTCTCCAAAGATCGATCTGCTGTAAAGCATTCCCAAACGCTTTCTGTTTTAAATAAAAGCTTTGTCAGATATTTTACACTCAATCTCAGATAAAATCAACGGATTCCACAACTTTTCACAGACTTGTATGCTTTTCTTGCGCGTCTCCTTTATAATTCTTGTCTGAACAGGGCATTTGTGGTAAGATACTTTCGATAAAGGCTTCGAAAGGGGTAATCTTTCATGAAGAAATTCAAACGCATCTTTGCACTGCTCGGCGTCGTGATCCTGGTCGCTATGTATCTGATCACGCTCGTGTTCGCGCTCGGCTCCAGCCCGAACGCCAATAACATGCTGATGGCCTCGATCGCATGCACCGTGATCGTGCCCTGCCTGCTCTACGGCATGATCCTGATCGCGCGCGTGCTGGACAACCGCAATCTCTCCGACAAGGACAAAGCCGCCGAAGGCGATATGCCTCCCGCCAAGGACAAAAAGAAAAATATCTAAGGCTTGGCATCCTTTCCTTATAGCCTGAAATCAGAATGGATGGAAAAGCAGAAGGGACCTTGAGAAATGATCCGGAACATCATCTTCGACATCGGCGGCGTACTGGTCGATTACGACTGGAAAAGTTATCTTGAAAGCTTTCACTTCCCCGAAGAGAAAGCGGATGTGATCGCAAAGGCGACTTTCCTTGGCGCGGCGTGGTCTGAGCTCGACCGTGAGGCACTCTCCATAGACGAGATTAAGGCCAGAATGACCGCCGCTGCACCACAGTACGCGGATGACATTCTAACCGTATTTGACGGTTTGCACAATACCATACATCGGCGCGATTATGCCTGCGGCCTGATCCGCAGTCTCCAGAGTCGTGGCTTCCAAGTCTACTATCTCTCGAACTATTCGAGCTATACACTCAACCAGACGCGCGATGCGCTCGACTTCCTGCCGCTCATGGACGGAGGTCTCTTCTCCTACGAGGTGAAGCAGGTCAAACCGGAGCCGGCGATCTTCGCTTCCCTGCTCGCACGCTATCCCTCCATCCGCCCGGAGGAATCCGTCTTCTTCGACGATTCCGCCGTCAATGTCGAAGCAGCTAGAAGGCTCGGCTTCCACGGGATCGTGTTTCGGGATCGGGAGCAAGCGATGGCAGAACTGGAAACAATACTCACAAATTGCCATATTTCATAATCATATATATGTAAAATTCCCCTTTCACAAAATTGTCGAGATATAAATCACCGGAATCATCGTCCTATATCGAAAACAGATTATGATTTCGGCAGATTTTTTGTTTTAATAAAAATCTGCCGCACTTTTCTTGACGATATGCATTTCTTCGGGTAAAATAGGGAAAGGATAAAAACAGACTTTGAAAAGAAATCAGGTGATATGCAATGGAATATATCTCTCGACATATGGAAGACCGCATTCTGGAGCTGAGCAGATCTTTCTCTGCGATCCTATTGACCGGCCCTCGACAGGCAGGTAAGACGACCATGCTGCAAAAGCTGGCTCAGAAAGAAAATATCGGACGTCAATACGTAACGCTCGACGATCTTGCAGACCGCGACATGGCAAAGAACGATCCGGCTCTCTTTTTACAGCTTCACAAACCGCCGGTGCTGATCGACGAAGTGCAATACGCCCCGGAGCTGTTCACCTATATCAAGATTCACATTGACAGGTATCACAATCCAGGTGATTTCTGGATGACCGGCTCGCAGATCTTCCGCCTCATGCGAGGCATACAGGAATCTCTAGCTGGACGTGTGGCTTTGCTGCACATGTCGCCGCTGTCTCAGCGTGAGATCACCGGCGCTCCCTGCATGCCTTTCACAACGAATATGGAACGACTGCTTGCAGAACAGGCACAGCTTCAGTCCGTCTCCGCGCCGGAGCTCTTTCATCGCCTGTGGAAGGGCTCTATGCCGGGACTTGTCAGCGGACAGACGCCTGACCGAAATATCTTCTACTCGTCGTACCTCTCCACTTATATGGAGCGGGACGTCCGGGAGCTTTCCGGCAGCGTGGACGCACTGAAATTCAACCGCTTCGTCACCGCCGTCGCGGCACGCTGCTCCCAGCTTCTGAACTACCATGCGCTGGCCGAGGACGCAGACATCGACATCCAGACCGCAAAGATGTGGATCAATATTCTGGAGACCCTTGGAATCATCTTTTTGCTGCATCCTTACTCCAACAACGTCCTCAAACGCACTCTTAAAACACCAAAGCTGTACTTCTACGATACCGGCCTGGTCTGTTACCTTACGCGCTGGTCCTCCCCTGAGGTGGCCGAAAGCGGCGCCATGAACGGTGCGCTTCTGGAAAATTTCACCATATCAGAGATCGTGAAAGGTTATCAAAACGCAGGATTAGAACCGTACCTCTATTTCTACCGGGATCGCGACACCAAAGAAATCGATGCTATCCTGGAAGCCGACGGCAAGCTCTACCCCTTAGAGATCAAAAAAACTGCCATGCCGGACAAACGCCTGACCCGCGTCTTCGGGGTGATCGACAAATCTCCCCTCCGACTCGGTACAGGCGCCATCCTCTGCATGGCAGATAAACTCAGCGCTTTTGACAGCGACCATCTGATCATTCCGATCTGGATGATCTGATATTTAGCGATAAATGATATCCTCTCTTCCCGGTCCGTTTGAGACCATCGTGATCGGGAAGCCGATCTGCTCTTCCACGAACTCAATGTACTTCCGGCAGTTCTCCGGGAGCTCTTCATATTTGCGGATGCCGCGAATATCGCATTTCCAGCCCGGCAATGCCTTCAACACCGGCTTCGCCTTCTCCAGAAGCGCCGTTGTCGGGAACTCGGTCGTCACTTCACCGTCGATCTCGTAGCCAACGCACACCGGAATTTCGTCGAGATAACCGAGCACGTCAAGCACCGTGAACGCTACATCCGTCGCCCCCTGCAGGCGGCAGCCGTACTTGGACGCCACGCAGTCAAACCAGCCCACTCTTCTCGGGCGTCCGGTCAATGCACCGTACTCGCCGCCATCACCGCCGCGCCTGCGCAGCTCCTCAGCCTCCTCGCCGAAAAGCTCGCTGACAAACGCGCCGGCACCGACCGCGCTCGAATAGGCCTTGCAGACCGTGATTACTCTCTTGATCTCATACGGAGGAATCCCGGCGCCGACTGCGCCGTAGCCTGCAAGCGTCGAGGATGATGTCACCATCGGATAGATGCCGTGATCCGGATCTTTCAGAGAACCGAGCTGACCTTCCAGAAGGATGCTTTTGCCTTCCTTTACTGCCTGATACAAGAACGCGGATGTATCGCAGACAAACGGCTCGATCATCTCTCGATAGCCGTGCAACTCCTCATGCAGCGCCTCCGGCGTCAGCAGCGGCTTGTGGTACAGATGCTCCAGGATCGGGTTTTTGAGCTCACAGATGCGCTGCACCTTGTCCCGCAGTATATCCTCGTCAAAAAGCTCACTCACCTGAAACCCGATCTTTGCGAATTTATCCGAATAGAACGGCGCAATGCCGGACTTCGTTGATCCAAAAGATTTGCCGCCCAAGCGTTCTTCCTCATACTGATCGAACAGGACATGATAAGACATCACGATCTGCGCACGGTCAGACACAAGAATCTTCGGCATCGGCACCCCACGGTCCACGATACTCTTCACCTCGCCACACAGTGTCGGGATATTGAGCGCTACACCATTGCCGATCACGCTCGTCGTATGCCCGTAGAACACACCTGACGGGAGCGCATGCAGCGCAAATTTCCCATAATTATTCACGATTGTGTGGCCCGCG
>CANQEB010000074.1 GCA_947594085.1 uncultured Lachnospiraceae bacterium
CTGTCTTTTTCGGAAATGGAAGCAATAATCCATATATTTGATGAGTTGAATGGCTCCGAAGGGATTCTAGTAGCAAGCAAAATTGCTGACCGCGTTGGAATTACCCGTTCCGTGATCGTCAATGCGCTGCGCAAGTTTGAAAGCGCGGGCGTCATTGAATCCAGATCCTCCGGAATGAAGGGAACTTACATTAAGGTCCTGAATGACGTCGTCTTCGACGAGTTGGCAGAGATCCGTAAGTCCCGCAATATCTGACTTAGAAATACATGGTTTTTCATGGATGTCCGTCGTATGGCGGACATCTTTTGTGTTAAAAGTGGCTGTTTCCTCGGTGTTTTCGAGTAAATGATTTTGCGCAAACGACATATTTGTTATAGAAAAGAAAAAGAATACATGAGAAAAATAAAGAAAAATAGAGATAAAGGAAGATTTAGTAATAAAACTATAGAATTTATCGTTGTAATAGAAGTTGCAATATTTACATAATTTAACTAATATAGGGTTGTTCGTTAGCACTCGATTGAAATGAGTGCTAATAAGGAAAAGAAATCAACATCTAAGGAGGAGTTCAATATGAAGTTAGTACCATTGGGCGACAGGGTTGTGCTGAAACAGTTCGAAGCAGAAGAGACGACGAAGTCCGGAATCATTCTGACGAGTAAGACGCAGGAGAAGCCGCAGGAGGCAGAGGTCATCGCGGTAGGGCCGGGCGGAATGGTAGACGGCAAGGAAGTAACCATGCAGGTGAAGAAGGGCGATAAGGTAATTTACTCCAAGTACGCGGGCAATGAAGTGAAGCTCGGCGAGGATGAGTACATTATCGTGAAGCAGAGCGATATTCTGGCGATCGTGAAGTAAGTTTTAGAAGGACAGTCAGTGAGACATCGGCTGCGGTGGACAGAACGAGACCGCAGGGTGAGCATTTACCAAAATATAACAAATACAGGAGGCTAACGCATTATGGCAAAGGAAATTAAATTTGGTGCCGACGCAAGAGCGGCTCTGGAAATTGGTGTGAATAAACTGGCAGATACGGTTCGTGTGACTTTGGGACCGAAGGGCAGAAACGTTGTGCTTGACAAGCAGTTTGGTTCTCCGCTCATCACGAACGACGGTGTGACGATCGCGAAGGAGATCGAGCTTGAGGATGCGTTTGAGAACATGGGAGCGCAGCTCATCAAGGAAGTCGCTTCCAAGACGAACGATGTGGCCGGCGACGGTACGACAACCGCTACGGTACTCGCGCAGGCAATGGTGAATGAAGGAATAAAGAACCTTGCGGCAGGCGCGAACCCGATCATCCTCAGAAAGGGCATGAAGAAGGCGACGGACGTTGCAGTAGAGGCGATCCAGTCCATGAGCAAGAAAGTCACGGGCAAGGAGCAGATCGCGAGAGTCGCGGCGGTATCCTCCGGTGACGAGCAGGTCGGCGAGCTGGTTGCGGATGCGATGGAGAAGGTTTCCAGAGACGGCGTAATCACAATCGAGGAGTCCAAGACCATGAAGACCGAGCTGGATCTTGTGGAAGGCATGCAATTCGACCGCGGTTACATTTCCGCGTATATGGCGACTGATATGGAGAAGATGGAAGCGATTCTCGATGATCCGTACATCCTGATCACAGACAAGAAGCTCAGCAACATTCAGGAGATTCTTCCGCTGCTGGAGCAGATCGTGCAGTCCGGCAAGAAGCTGCTCATCATTGCGGAGGATATCGAGGGCGAGGCTCTGACGACTCTGATCGTCAACAAGCTGCGCGGCACCTTCCAGGTAGTGGGTGTAAAGGCTCCGGGCTACGGCGACAGAAGAAAGGCTATGCTCGAGGATATCGCGATCCTCACCGGCGGCCGCGTGATCTCCGAGGAGGTCGGCCTTGACCTGAAGGAGGCTACTCTGGATATGCTTGGACGCGCGAAGTCCGTGAAGGTTCAGAAGGAGAACACAATCATCGTGGACGGCCTCGGCGACAAGAAGGAGATCAAGCAGAGAATCGCTCAGATCAAGGCACAGATCGACGAGACGAAGTCCGAGTTTGACAAGGAGAAGCTGCAGGAGCGCCTTGCAAAGCTCTCCGGTGGTGTGGCAGTGATCCGTGTCGGCGCGGCTACTGAGACCGAGATGAAGGAAGCGAAGCTCCGCATGGAGGATGCTCTGGCAGCCACGAGAGCGGCAGTCGAGGAGGGCATCATCGCGGGCGGCGGATCTGCATATATCCACGCTGCGAAGAAAGTGGAGAAGTTCGCCGCGAAGCTTGAGGGCGACGAGAAGACAGGCGCGAATATCATCCTGAAGGCGCTTGAAGCTCCGCTGTATCACATTGTTGCGAATGCAGGCCTTGAGGGCGCTGTCGTGATCAACAAGGTGCGCGAGTCTGCGGTAGGCACAGGCTTCGATGCGTTGAAAGAAGAGTATGTGGACATGGTGAAGGCAGGCATCCTGGATCCGACGAAGGTATCCAGAAGCGCTCTGCAGAATGCGACGAGCGTGGCTTCCACGCTGCTGACCACCGAGTCCGTGGTAGGAAATATCAAGGAAGATGTACCGCCGATGCCGGCAGGCGGCGGAGCCGGTATGGGGATGATGTGATAAACCTGAGCCATGCAAAATCGGCGTAGGACGAAGGAACCATTTATGGTTCCTTTTGTCATTCGTCGATTTTATTTGGCGAAGCCAAACAGCGAGAAAGCGATAGCTTTCGAGCTGGGGCATGGCTCACAAGTTCAAGCGTACATAACGGATACGCGGCTCAGTAATATGCCGGATGATTCGGCGAATGCCGAACAGCGAGAAAGCGCCAGCTTTCGAGCGGATGGCACGGCAAAAAGTATAGGCGTACAAAGGGGCCATTTATGGTCCCTTTTGTCATTCGTCGATTTTATTCGGCGAATGCCGAACAGCGAGAAAGCGCTAGCTTTCTCGCTGAGCCCCGCCCCGGTACTTTGTTGCATTTATGTGCAATTCAAAGTATAATAGACATGCATTTTTGCAGATATGGTAAATGTGGAATGAAAATCTAAGCAGATGTAAAGGCACATTTTATAGACGATTATTTTTATCTGTGCTATACTATTTTATAAACATATCCCTCGATAACAGGGACAAGTAAAGAACAGAGAGGACGAAAGCTATGAGTGATCTTTATCAGGAAATTCTTATCTCGCGAGAAACACCGTTTGTGAACAAAGTCATAAAGGTTGCGGCATATGCCGTGACTGCGATTTTTATTCTCGGAGGGTTCATGCTGCTCAACCCGCTGTTTCTCATCCCGGGAGTTGCGATGGCAATCTGCTGCTACATCTTCCTGCCGAGACTGGATGTCGAATATGAGTATTTGTATGTGAACGGCGAGTTAGACATCGACGCGATTTATTCGAAGCAGAAGCGCAAGAGAATTGCAGGCTACGACATGGAGGAGCTCGAGATCCTTGCGCCGTCCACGTCCCACGCACTGGATTCTTATAAGAACCAGCAAGGCGTGAAGATTCGTGATTTCACGTCGAGAGATCCTCAGGCGCAGTCCTACACGCTTGTTTTCAGCAAGGAGGGAAAGAGGGACATCATCAAGGTGGAGCTCAATGATGTGATCTTGGGCGATATCCGCAGAATTGCTCCGCGCAAGGTGAATGCGTTTTAAGATTTTGTATTTTCGCAGTATGGCTGAATTTCTGGTTGACATTGAAAAGTGAATTTGTTAGAGTATTTATTCAAACAGATAAACCAATTACAAAGGACCTTATATCGGAAAGCGAGGATGCGGCATGGGAAGAATTATTGGAGAGGGAATCACGTTTGATGATGTACTGTTGGTGCCAGCCTATTCACAGGTGATACCGAATCAGGTGGATATTACGACCTGGTTGACAAAGCAGATTCAGCTCAATATCCCGATGATGAGTGCGGGGATGGATACGGTCACGGAGCACCGAATGGCGATCGCAATGGCCCGGCAGGGTGGCATTGGTATTATTCACAAGAACATGTCGATTGAGCAGCAGGCGGAGGAAGTGGACAAGGTGAAGCGCTCCGAGAACGGCGTCATCACGGATCCGTTTTTCCTCTCCCCGGAAAATACGCTGGCAGACGCAAATGAGTTGATGGCCAAGTTTCGTATTTCCGGTGTACCGGTCACGGAGAACGGCAAGCTGGTTGGCATTATCACGAACCGTGATCTGCTGTTCGAAGAAGATTTCTCCAAAAAGATCAAAGAGTCGATGACCTCTGAAGGCCTGATCACCGCGAAGGTAGGTGTCACGCTGGAGGAAGCCAAGAAGATTCTTGCAAAATCCAGAAAAGAAAAGCTTCCCATTGTTGACGACAATTATAACTTAAAGGGCCTCATCACAATTAAGGATATTGAGAAACAGATTCAGTACCCGAATTCTGCGAAGGACGAGCAGGGACGCTTGCTCTGCGGAGCGGCGATCGGCATCACGGCGAATGTGCTTGACCGCGCGGCCGAGCTTGTGGACGCGCAGGTGGATGTCGTCGTGCTCGACAGCGCGCATGGACATTCCCAGAATGTGCTGAACTGTGTGAAGATGGTAAAGGAAAAATATCCGGATCTTCAGGTGATCGCGGGCAATGTGGCGACAGGCGAGGCGACGAAGGCATTGATCGAGGCCGGAGCGGATGCAGTCAAGGTCGGTATCGGGCCGGGCTCCATCTGCACAACGCGCGTGGTCGCCGGGATTGGCGTGCCGCAGATTACAGCGGTCATGGACTGCTACGAGGTGGCAGACAAGTATGGAATTCCGATTATTGCGGACGGAGGCATTAAGTATTCAGGAGATATCACGAAAGCGATCGCTGCGGGCGCGAACGTTTGCATGATGGGCAGCCTGTTTGCCGGTTGCGATGAGAGCCCAGGGGAGTTCGAGCTATATCAGGGCAGAAAATATAAGGTCTACAGAGGCATGGGCTCTATTGCAGCGATGGAGAACGGCAGCAGAGACCGCTATTTCCAGACGAACGCGAAGAAGCTTGTCCCGGAGGGGGTCGAGGGTCGTGTCGCCTACAAGGGAAGCGTGGAGGACGCTGTCTTCCAGTTGCTTGGGGGCTTGAGGTCTGGTATGGGATATTGCGGGACAAAGACGATCGAGGAGCTGAAGCAAAACGGCAAGTTTGTCAAGATCTCTGCGGCTTCGCTGAAAGAGTCTCATCCGCATGATATCCATATCACAAAAGAGGCCCCGAATTATAGTGTTGAGTAGAAATAAGCCGTGCACAGTCGCTATGTGCCGACTGGCTAGTGGAGTTGAAGCAATCGTATGGATGACAGACAATCAGAAAGGAAAAAGAGGATCAGGTGGGGACGATTCCTGCTTTGGATATGCGTCACGGCAGTGACAGTGATGGTAGTCTGGATCTTGCTGCAGCTTGTCCCGAAGGAAGACGAGAACGTGGATGTTCTTCTGGATACGCCGGTAGAGCTGGAGACAGAGCAGCAGACGGAGACCGAGATTGAGACGGAGTACGCTGTGCCGATGCCGGATATCGATGAGCAGCTTCTTACGATCAATGACTATTCCAGGCCCGGTGAGAAGACCGATGCACTGGAGTACATCGTGATCCACTATCTCGCGAACCCGCGGACGACGGCCCAGCAGAATCATGATTATTTTGAGAGCCTCAAGGATTTGCAGGATACATCGATGAGCGCGAATTTCATCGTCGGTATCGACGGAGAGATCATTGAGTGCGTACCGCCGGGTGAGATTGCGTACGCATCCAACTCGATGAATCATCTGTCGATATCGATTGAGAATTGCCATCTGGATAAGACGGGTCGTTTTACGCAGGAAACCTACAATTCCTGTGTGCATCTGACCGCATATCTCGCAGAAAAATACGGAATTGACCGGGAGCATATTATCCGCCATTATGACGTGACCGGCAAGGAATGTCCGTTGTACTATGTAGAGCATGAAGATAAGTGGGAAGCGTTCCGTGATGACGTGATGGCCTATATCGAGGAGTGTAAAAAGTCTGTCGGATAAGGTTAATATGAATGATGATAAAAGAATATTATAAGCAAATCTGCGCAGGCGATCAGGTACGGCAAAATCTGATTGCGTTGCGCGATGAGCTGAAGGAAGAGAAAAAGAGAAGAGAATTCGCGTATCTGCTCGGAGGTGACTTCTCGAAGCTGTGTGAACTTCTGGGGGATGCGGACCCGAAGGTTCGCAGGAACGCAGCATCTATTATGGGAAAAATGGAATCGGAAGACTTGCTTCCGATTCTTTTTGACGCGTACAACAAAGAAAAGACGTTGTTTATTCGGGCGGACTACTTGAAGGCAATGAGTGGGATGGACTATCGGTCGGTGCTTGGCAGCCTCAAGGAGCGCCTCGCGCAGCTTCGGGAAGCGGAAATCCTGCCAGAAGAGAGCAAGCATGTCCGGGAAGAGATTCATGCCTTGCAGGAGATGGTGTCGCGATATGAGAAGCGAGAATCACATCGCTTTACGGGGTGGAAGGAACCGCTGGAGCTTATCCTGGTCACAAACCGTTGTCAACGGGAGGTGACGGCACGCCAGATCAAGACAGGGAAGGTCACGATGCTCGCAGGGGGGATCCGTGTACAAAACGCGCAGGTGGGCGAGCTGTGCCCGATTCGCACATATCGTGAGATGCTGTTCCCCTTGGAGTCGGAGGAGTCTTTGGGGAATTTTGTCACAGGGCAAGGTATGATTGACGATCGAATCGGTGCCGCACTCGCAGAGTCCGTGCTGAAATTAGCTCGAAAACTGCATCAGGGTGATGAAACCTTTACGTTCCGGCTTGAGTGGAAGAGTAAGACGGAGCGTGAGCGCAAGGGCGCGCTCCTGCGAAGAATTTCGGATGCGCTAGAGCGTGGTTCCGGTGACGCATTGATCAATTCAGTGTCGAATTATGAGCTGGAGCTTCGTCTGCTAGAGCGCAGGGATGGCACATTTTTGCCGATGATAAAATTTTGCACGATTCCTGATACGCGGTTCGCCTATCGGCGTGAATCGATAGCGGCTTCTATTGCGCCTGTGAACGCCGCGCTTGTGGCAGAGCTCGCGCGCCCATATTTGAAGGAGAACGCTCAGGTGTTGGATCCGTTTTGTGGGGTCGGTACAATGCTGATTGAGCGAGATCGGGCCGTAAAAGCCGGGATCATGTATGGGGTTGACATTTACGGTGAGGCGATTGAAAAGGCCAGGATCAATACAGAACGCGCGGGACGCCAGATATATTATGTCAACAAAGATTTTTTTGAGTTTGAACACGGATATCGGTTTGATGAGATTATCACGGATCTGCCGCAGGTGACGGCAAATCATCCGATACAGGAGATTCGTGAATTATACCGGGATTTTTTTGAAATTGCGGGCGGATACCTCCAACCGGAGGCGTTGCTTGTCCTTTATACAACAGAGCCGCAGCTTGTAATAGAAGCGCTTAAGGGTCGCGGAGGGTATAAGATAGCAGAAAAGCATACCATAAACGAGAAAAACGGGGCAGGAGTGTTTATTATCATTAAGAAGTAATGCCGGATCGGTACACAAATAGGCGGCAGATCAAACTCCTTTCCCGCATGCAACTGCAATAGTTACCAGTTTTGGTTGAACATAGGGAGAGGGAGAGATATGAAGAAATATATCGGTGATAAAGCATTTTATAGGATGGTTCTGGCGGTTGCCGTACCGATCATAGTGCAAAATGGAGTTACAAACTTCGTCTCCATGATCGACAATATCATGATCGGGCGCGTGGGGACCGAGCAGATGTCGGGCGTGGCGGTGGCCAACCAGTTGATGTTTGTGTTCAATGTCAGCACCTTCGGCATGCTTTCCGGGGCCGGAATCTTTGGGGCACAGTTTTTCGGAAGCCGCAATGCGGAAGGCCAGCGCAATACTTTTCGTTTCAAGATTGTGTCCATGATGTTGTTTACATTCGTCTGGATCCTGCTTCTGTACGGCAGGGGAGACGCGCTGATTTCCTTGTACTTGCACGGGAACAGCGAAGTCGGAAGCGTGGAGGAGACATTGAAATACGGCGTCGCGTATCTGCGGATCATGTTGATCGGGATGGTTCCGTTCGCGTTTGCGCAGATCTATGCGGGCACGCTGCGGGAATGCAGTGAGACAGTCGCTCCGATGCGCGCCGGGATAGCGGCGGTTGTGACGAACACGGTGTTGAACTATATTCTGATCTTCGGCAAATTCGGGGCTCCCCGCCTCGGTGTGCAGGGCGCGGCGATCGCGACGGTCACATCTCGCTTCGTGGAGTCCGTGGCCATCATGGTATGGACGCATCGCCGGGCAGAGAAATTCCCGTTTATCAAAGGCGCCTACCAGAGCCTGCGCGTGCCGAGCGGCCTGGTAAAGAAGATTCTCATCAAAGGCTCGCCGCTGATGGTAAATGAGTTTCTCTGGTCGTTTGGCGTGGCGATGCTCGCGCAGTGCTATTCCCTGTATGGGTTGTCGGTGGTCGCGGCGCAGAATATTTCCGCAACGATCTCCAATGTCTGCAATGTGGCGTGGCTCGCGATGGGGGACGCGATTGCCATCATTGTGGGGCAACTGCTCGGCGCTGGGAAGATGGAGGAGGCGAAGGACACGGATCGCAAGCTGGTCTTCTTCGCGGTCACGAGCTGCCTGCTGGTCAGCGTGGCGTTGCTTCTGCTGGCTCCGGTATTTCCACATATCTACGAGACGGCCGACGAGGTGCGCTCGCTGGCGACGAGATTTATCATCGTGGGTGCCTGCATGATGCCGTTTCAGGCATTTCTGCACAGTGCATACTTCACGCTGCGCTCCGGTGGAAAGACCGGAATCACATTTTTCTTCGACTCGGGATTCATGTGGCTCTGCTCGATCCCGGTGGCGTTCGTGCTGAGTCGGTATTCGGGACTTCCGATCCTTGCCACTTACATCATATGCCAGTCGCTTGACTTCTTGAAATGTATTGTGGGATATGTGCTTGTAAAGAAAGGTGTGTGGATTCACAATATTGTAGCGTAAAAAGAGGGTGCCCCGCTTTGGGACACCCTCGTGTAATTCTGAAAAAGCAAATGACTGTATGTCCGATCAGGCCTTGCCCTCGCTGCCGAGAACGTCTTTGATCTTGTGAGCAACAACAGCCTTGACGTTTGCACGGCCAACCTTGAGGTAATCGCGCGGATCGAAGATCGACGGATCTGCGAACAGAACCTGACGAACGCCCGCCGTGAGGCCGAGACGAAGGTCGGAGTCGATATTGATCTTACAGACAGCGCTTCTGGCTGCCTCGCGAAGCTGATCCTCCGGAACGCCGATAGCGTCTTTGAGCTTACCGCCATTCTCGTTGATGATCTTCACATATTCCTGCGGAACAGAAGATGCGCCGTGAAGAACGATCGGGAAATTCGGGATACGCTTCTCGATCTCGTGAAGGATGTCGAAGCGGAGCTGCGGGTTCGTGCCCGGCTTGAACTTGTATGCGCCGTGGCTTGTCCCGATCGCGATCGCGAGGGAGTCAACGCCGGTCTTGGAGACGAACTCCTCAACCTCGTCCGGCTGCGTGTAGGAAGAATCCTCAGCGGAAACCTTGACATCGTCCTCGATGCCTGCCAGCTTGCCAAGCTCAGCCTCAACGACTACGCCGTGCGCATGAGCATATTCTACAACCTTCTTCGTCAGCTCGATGTTCTCCGCGAACGGGAATCTAGAGCCGTCGATCATGACAGATGTGAAGCCGCCGTCGATGCAGGATTTACAGATGTCGAAATCTGCGCCGTGATCCAGATGCAGAGCGATCGGGATGTTCGGATTCTCCTGGATTGCAGCCTCAACCAGCTTTACCAGATAGGTGTGATTTGCGTACTTTCTCGCACCTGCAGACACCTGCAGGATGATCGGGGAATTCAGCTCGCCCGCTGCCTCGGTGATCGCCTGTACGATCTCCATGTTGTTTACGTTGAATGCGCCGATGGCGTATCCACCTTCATAAGCTTTTTTGAACATTTCAGTGGTTGTTACTAAAGCCATTGGTTTGTCCTCCTTGTATAATATTTTCGTTCCTATTCTACCACACATTTTTTCACT
>CANQEB010000075.1 GCA_947594085.1 uncultured Lachnospiraceae bacterium
GCTCACTCGCCGCCTGGATCGCTGCCGCCTGTGCCGGAAGCGAGACATTCCACGGCTGCAGGATCGCACGCATCCGGTTGAGAAGATCCGTGTCTGCACAGATCCCATAGCCGAAACGCAATCCGGGCATCCCGTATATTTTTGTGAATGACCGGATCACGAAAATCCTTGAAGGCCTCGATCCTACAGCTCCGTCCGAACCATCCGATTGCTTCTGAGCTTCCAAAATCTCGCAGATGCCGGAAAAAGTCCGAACCCTGTCCTCATCACAGAGAAAGTCATAGAAACTCTCATCTAATACCAGCAGAATCCCTCTCTCCCGGCAGCGCTCGATGATTCGCTCAAGAATTGTCCTCTCGATCAGCCGCCCGGTTGGATTGTTCGGATTGCCGAGCACGACACAGTCCGTCTCCTCGTCGATTGCATCTGCGAAGCCCTCATCCAAGCGAAAGTCCTGCTCTTCCCTCAGTTCAAAATGGCGAATCTCACAGCCGAACGCCGCAAGCGCTTGTTCGTACTCAAAAAAGGACGGTACTGCAAGCAGCGTTCTGCGCGGTCTATACGCGGCCGCAAGCGCAAACATCAGCTCCGCTGCCCCGTTTCCGCAGATAATCTGATTCGCCAATATCTGCCCCGACACAGCCTGCAGCACAGACTCCCTCTTGGCAAGCGCCAGTCTGAGCGCGCGACACTCTGGATCCGGGTAGTGGATGGAATCCGCCACCGCACTTCTCGCAGCCAGCTGCACCGCAGGCGGCATCCCGCGAAAATTAATATTCGCGGAAAAATCCGTTATTTCGTCGCATTTCTCAAATGTCTCCCGTCCGCTCGCCGTGTCCGGGCAACGCTCTGTCCGGCAGGCGTAGATATCTCCGCCATGTTTATGAAGCATAAAGATTCCCCATACTCACGTCGCCCTCATCGCGACGCTTCCCTTATCTCTTCCGTCCCTTTTCCCTCAAAAATGGAACGCAGCCCGCTTTTCGCAAGCATGATTTTCATCGTAGTTCTCCATTACTATAACAGAAAATCTCGGGCTTGCCAAATCCTTTTTGGAGCCCATGTCCGCCCTACCCATGTCAGTGCAAAATAAGGCACAATCCTCAACCAATCCGGCCTTTCCGAAACTCCGTCGCATGCTTCCGATACCAGATCGGCATATTTGTGCGCTGGCATTTTTGATTCTTGCGCGCCTCAATCGCAATACTCTCGAAAAACTCTCTCCACAGATCCGTGTAAAGATCCTCTTCTTCCTCCGTCTCTCGCAGCTGATCCAGCTCTTCTGGCGTAAGCCGCGTCATATAATATGCCTGATCCTTTGGATGCACCGCCGCAATCCGCCGATTATCGTCGATCAGCATCCAATACTCTGATGGCATCCGGTCCGCAAAATGCGCAGCGGATATCGCCGTCACATTGCACTTCGGCTCGATGTGTGCCACGTAAATCGGCCCAACCTGCGAAAATCTCGTAAACTCCCGGAAATAATTTGCCTCCGTATTTGCCTTGCGGCTCAGCTCAAAAATCCACACGACCTCTGGCCGAGACAACATCCTTGTCAGCTTTCCTCCGACGGCAAAGCCAAGCACTAGGAAACGATAGATCGCGTCCAATCGGTCCGGCTCAAACGACATAGCCGCGAGAAACACCTGACGGTATGCCTCGTATGATATCTTCCTCTGAATCGTTCGCACCACCTTTGCTGCCTTGCCAAAATCCGCGTCCACATGCACATAATCACAGAATAAACTCTGCTGCCAGACCGGCTCAAGCTGCAGCCGTAGGTTGTCGTGCCCCAAGCGACTCGCCCAGGCATCGTACACGCACGTCATCATCGCCTCAAATGTATCTTCACAAGTAAATACTGTCATTTTCATCCTCCCCGGATCTTTGTCCTATCCTTCAGCCCTGCAAAGTCCTTTGATTCAAATCTCCATCCACACGTAAAGCGCACACACAGCTGCACATACCGTGTCTTCCTCTTCCCGCAAGGTCACATGCTCGCATCGAGCATGCTTTCACGCTCCACCTGTTTATGAATTTATTTCTTTCCGACTGGCTTCTCACGCTTCCATCTGGAAATCCTCGAACAGGGACAGCTGCCTGAATCCGCCCTTTTTGCTGTGCCGAATCTGCCAATTCTCCTTCTCATTCACCCCGATCAGCTGGCGCGCAATATAGCGCTCTTCGATCGGTGTCGCATACATCATTCTGCCATTGCAGCTAATGAAATAATGCGCTCGCTTCAACACTACCCCCATCTTCTTCAGATGCGGAAAGTCCAACTTCCCGTGTCTGCGCGCCTGAATAATGCGCAGCGCAGATTTCGGCCCAATTCCCGGGACGCGCAGGATCATGCCGTAGTCCGCCGTATTGATCTCTACGGGAAAAAGCTCCAAATGTCGCAGCGCCCAGTCACACTTCGGATCCAGCAGCTCATTGAAGTCCGGCCTCTCCTCGTTCAGAAGCTCATCTGCCCGGAAGCCGTAAAAACGCAACAGCCAGTCTGCCTGATACAGCCGGTGCTCCCGCAGAAGTGGCGGAGGTGTCCCGATCGCTGGCAGGGCGCTATCTTCATTGAGCGGCACATAAGCCGAGTAAAAGACGCGCTTCAAATCATACGTCTGATACAGATATTGCGTGGTCTTCAACAGCTGATAATCCGTCTCCGGTGTCGCCCCAATAATCATCTGCGTGCTCTGCCCCGCCGGGGCGAACGGGCGCTGCAGATTCTGCCGTCGAAGTTCGGCCGGGAGCGAGAAGCTCTCCCGCTCGACATTGGCCGACTGACTTCCTCTTACGATCAAATCCTCCGCAGGCATCTGCTCTTTCAGCGGGTGCACATCGCCGACGAATCCACTCTGATCCGTCTTCTCTCTAATCCGATCGCCTGTCCCGGAGAAGATACCCCCTCCGAGCCGTCGCGTCGATCCACTCCGCTCCATCTGTGCACTCTTCCCGATCGCCAATCGATGCTCTGCAATCGTATCGCTCACCATTCGCATCGGTCGCAGAATCGCCTTGTGCGTTTTGTTCGGAGCGAGCTTTCTCAGACTCTTCTCCGTCGGCAACTCCAGATTAACACTCATGCGATCCGCCAGATAGCCTGCCGCCGCCAACAGCTCCTCCGGAGCGCCCGGAATCGCCTTCACATGGATGTAGCCATTGAAGTGATATTCATTCCTCAGCAGATACAGTGCCTCGCAGATGCGCTCCATCGTATAAGCTGGGCTATTCCACACGCCAGAGCTTAAGAATAGCCCTTCGATGTAATTCCTCTTGTAGAACTCGATCGTCAGCTCACAGACCTCCCGCGAGGTGAAAGCCGTACGCACTGTATCATTCGAAGAGCGATTGAGGCAGTACTTACAGTCATAAATACAGTGGTTCGTCAATAAGATCTTCAACAGCGAGATGCATCGCCCATCCGCTGCAAAGCTATGGCAAATGCCCGCCGCCACGGAATTCCCCAGGTATCCCTCCCTGCCTCGCCTGTCCACACCGCTCGAAGTACAAGCCACGTCGTATTTCGCAGCATCCGCCAGGATATGCAACTTCTCCTGAAGCGTCAGTTCCGATCTGATCTCCATATTTCTCCACTCCTTCTGCTGTAGTCCCGCCCTTTCATGAGTGAAAACGCGAAAAGAGAACGTATGTTCTGTTCTATTATAGAACATACGTTCTCTTTTCGCAAGAGGTTTTTCAAATATTTCGTATTTAATTCACTGCGAGTTTTTCATATTGGCTACCCGAACGCCCTGCACGGGCTGTGCTGTGATATGCGACGGAATATAGAAGCATCTACATGCTACAGACCAGCCCGAAGAGGGAATTGCGATACCTTAGGCAAACCGTATATGAGGCCGCCGGCACTTAGCGAATGCGTAGCATGAGCTTAGTACCGCTGCGTTGCCGAATCGAGTGAGAACGTGTTTGCCGTGGTATCGACAATTCCCATCGGGCGTCCGGATCTTGTGAATCAAACACGAATCGCTCTCTCAAGCACCAGCCGCTGCGTCTTCATTCCGACCGCCTCATAGAATGCCAGCGCCGACCGATTAAATTCCCATACCATCAGCTCAATTCTTGCCGCGCCCTGTTCCTTTGCCCTGCGCTCAGTCTCCTCGTACAGTGCCGTGGCCACGCCACACCTGCGCGCCGTCTCGTCGACATACAACGCCTCTATGTATGCGGCTTTGCTCTCGGGATTTCCATGGAAAGCCTTCGGCTCCCGAATCGCCGCCAGGCTGATTCCTATGAGCTTTCCTTCCTCCTCCGCCGCAAGCGCAATGCACTGCCCGCACACGACGATCGCTTCGAAGTCCTCCCGCGAATACACATGCTCCGTCCGTGCGTACTGATCCGGACGCGCGTCCACATGCATCCTGTGAAGGCAGCTCATCTTTTCATCTACAGCATCATAGTCCTGCGGCGTCATTGCCCTGATCTTCATATTCTCCGGAACAACGGATGCCACTCGTCTTTGCAGCGTTGCCTTTTTGTTCTCTTCATCTTCTGTCGCTTTCTCTGGGGTCATAATATCCTTCTCCATATTCATCTCCATTCCGCCGCCTTTCCGTCTGGCACTATGATCAATTTTCTTCAGAAGTCCCGGAAATCCCCCAGCTTTTCGTCCTGCGCAGATAATAAAGGATAAACAGCGCAGCCGTGCAACCCCAGGAGATCGGATAATTCAACACAATCGTCTGCAATGACGGCCGCAGCGGGACAACCAGGAAGATCCACGCGATGCGGAAGAGGCAGACACCAAACATCGTCAGCAGCATCGGCAGGATCACGTCTCCCACCGCCCGCAGCGCGCCGGAAAAGATCTCGACAAAGCTGAACACAAAGTAGCAAGGTGCGATCACGCCCATCACCTCCGTGCCGATCCGAACCACATCCGCGTCCCGCGTAAAGATGCCGAACAAAGGCCCGCGGAAGGTCAGAAGCAGCGCGCTGATCCCCAGCGAAAACAGCTGATGCATGCCAAGGCAGATCCAGACGCCCTTCTTCATCCGGTCGAAACGATGCGCCCCGTAATTCTGTCCGACAAAGGTTGTGATCGAGATGCCGAATGCGCCGTTGATCATCCAGAAGACCGCGTCGAGCTTGCCCTCCGCGGCCCATGCCGCCGTCGCGTCCGTGCCAAACGCGTTGATCGCAGTCTGGATGATGATGTTCGACAGACTGTACATAACCGACTGAACGCCGCCCGGAAGTCCAATGAAAAGCTGCGACTTCAGGCTGTTCCCGCGAAACGCGATCCCTCCAAGTTCCAGCCGGTAGATGTCGTCTGAATTCATCAGCGCCCTCGTCACGAGAAACGCGCTGAACACCTGCGAGATCGCGGTCGCGATCGCTACGCCGCCGACGCCGAGCCTCAGGACGACCACCATGAGAAGATCCAGCACGATATTGAGCAGGCAGCAGGCGATCAGGTAATAGAGCGGACGCTTCGAGTCGCCGAGCGAGCGCAGGATGCCCGAGCCGATGTTGTAGATGAACACAAAGACAATGCTGGCGAAATAGATCCGCAGGTACAGCGTCGAGCCAGCCATCAGCTCTTCCGGCGTGTTCATGAGTCTTAACATGGTCGGCGCGAGCCAGATGCCGAGCACCGTCGCGACAATGCCGCCGACGATCGAGAACGCGTACGCCGTGTGGAGCGCGTCGTTCAGATTCTTCTCATCGTTCGCGCCATAATAGCGCGCCACGATCACGCCCGCGCCTGCCGAGAGCCCCGTAAAAAAGCCGACGACAAGATTGACCGTCTGCCCGGAGGAGCCGCCCACGCTCGCGAGCGCCTGCTTCCCGACAAAGCGGCCGACGATCACCATGTCCACGGTATTGTAAAGCTGCTGAAAAAAAGTCCCCAGCAAAATGGGAAAGAAAAAAGCAAGAAGCTGCTTCCAGATCACACCCTCGGTGATCTGATGTCCCGCACTTTTTGCCCTCTGCATAAGTACATCCTCCGTTCTCTTCCCGTCACTTTCTGTGTTCCTGCTGCCCGTTTTTAGCACGGAACAATCATGCGCTCTCTGCCTGCTTCCTACTTTATCCGTGTACGAAACATACTCACACAAAAGAGAATGCTTGTCAATTACTTTTTACAAATGTTTCGTATCATAGTGATATCAGCAGCGCAAGCACCGCCGCCTTCACGATTCCAAGCACCGCAAGCGACAGCACCGAGGCCGCCGTCATCATCTGATTCACCCGCGCAATGTCCTCAAGCTCGATTAGGCGCAGGTCGTCCCCGATGAACGGCTTCTTGTGAAGCTTCCCGAAATACCAGGCGTCACCGGCCAGCCGCACATGCAGCGCCCCGGCCGCTACCGCCTCCGTCTGCGCGGAGTTCGGGCTTGCATGGTTCCTGCGATCCCTTTTCCAGATCTTCCACGCCATCTTTCCGTCCTGTCCGGTCAGACACGCTCCCAGGATCAGAAACAGCGCCGCAAGCCGCGCCGGAATATAATTTACAATGTCGTCCAGCCGCGCGGCGATCCGCCCGAAATACAGATAGCGGTCGTTCTTGTAGCCGACCATCGAATCCATTGTGTTGACACTCTTGTACGCGAAGCCGAGCACGCCACCGCCGAGCATCATGTACAGCATCGGCGCGAACACGCCGTCCGAAAAGTTCTCTGCGACCGTCTCGACCGCCGCCCGGATCACGCCGGGCTCATCCAGAACTTGCGTATCGCGCCCGACGATGCGCGCCACCGCCCTCTGCCCTGCCTCAAGTCCTTCCTCGCGCAGAGCCCGCGCCACATTTGCGCTCTCCCTGCGCAGCGTCTTCACCGCGAACAGAAAAAAGCACATCACGGCCTCAAGAGCCACACCAAACCAAAAATTCAGGCGATATGACGCGCACAGCAAAAGCGCCGGAATCCCGGCAGAGAGTATAACCACAAGCACCGCCATGATCCCGCCGCCGACAAGTTCTCCGTTCTTCGTCTTCGGCAGACAGTTCCGGATCTGTTTTTCCAGCCATGCGATCAAATTTCCAATCAGACAGATCGGGTGAAGCGCCGTCTGCGGATCGCCGAAAACCGCGTCCGCCAGAAAGCCAAGCACCACCGCGAGCAATAAGCCCGCCGCGTATTTCCACATATCTTTTCCTCACATAATTCCATCGTAATAATCGAACAGTTTACCAGCTTATCTACGATCCTAATTCCATACTCTGTTCATCACATCACGTAAATACCTTTATCACCACATCCGCCGCCACGATCGCAAGCGGCATCACAAGCTCACACACCGAGAGAAAACAGCCCGCCAGATCTCCGTTGATCCCGCCGAAATGCTTCATCGCCATATGATGATACCACAGGAAGGTCAGCAGCGCCCCCACAAGAGCCGCCGCTGCAGGGACAGGCTGCAAGGCAAACATCGTGACTGCACAGACCGCCAGGTAGACCAGGCTTGTTCCCTGTATGACACGCGTCTGCGCATTCTTCGAAAATCCCGCCACGGTCCCCTCTGCTGAAGCTTTCGGAAAGGTCACGACCGAAATCGCGCTGAGCGAGCGCGACACGACAAATGTAAAGACGTACACCCGCACCAGTTCCCCCACAACTATGTCAAGCGCGCCATACATCAGAAAAAAATAAGCGGCGCACGCAATCACCGCAAACGCCCCCGCATGGGAATCCTTAAGGATCTCCAGCCGTTTCTCGCGCGGCCTCCAAGAGCTCATCGCGTCCGCCGTATCAAGCAGACCGTCCAGATGGATCCCTCCGCTGACCGCAAGCGGGATCAGCATCAGCACGACATTGCGCAGCGGCGCGTGAAGGTTCAGATATCCGGCCAGCGCGTCCCAGCCGAGGCAGAGCGCCCCGATCACCGCGCCGATCAGCGGAAAGAAACACATGACATATTTCGTATTTTCCTCCGACCAGTCGCACTGCGCGGCCGGGAGCCTGGAGTACATCGAAAATGCGATATTCAGGCTGTTCCAAAGTCGCTTCATCTCATAGTTCTCCGCATTATCCCCATTACAACCACAGTGTTTCAATACCTATTCCTGCTCAGATCTCCTACTGAGGCACTCTTCTACAGGCGTTGCAATAAATCTCTCATCCTGATCTAAGCAGATTCCGTCTCAATCTGCCTGATCTTCGTCTCTTTGAATCCCTCGCAGAAAATCCGCCGAGCGCGGATCCTTCGGGTTCGCGAAAAATTCTTCAGCCGTGTTCTCCTCCACGACCAGTCCGTCCTCCATGAACACGACGCGGTCCGCAACCCTGCGGGCGAACTCCATCTCATGCGTGACCACGATCATCGTCGTCCCCTCGTCCGCGAGGCGCTTCATGACGTCCAGCACCTCTCCGGTCAGCTTCGGGTCAAGCGCCGAGGTTGGCTCGTCAAAGAGAATCACGCTCGGACTTAAAGCGATCGCGCGCGCGATAGACACTCTCTGCTGCTGACCGCCCGAGAGCTGCGAGGGATAGGAATCGCTCCACTCGAGCATACCGACCTTCTCAAGTGCTTTCCTTCCGATGGCTTCGGCCTCCGCTTTCGCCATCTTTCGGCCGACTGTCAGCCCAAGCGTCACATTTGCGAGCGCAGTCTTGTTGGCAAACAGCTGGTAATCCTGAAAAACGAAGCCGATCTTTTTGCGGTAGCGCAGGATGTCCTTCCTGGAAATATGATCCGCCCGGAACAGCTCGTCGTCGAACTCGATCTCTCCGCCGTCCGCCGTCGTCAGAAAGCTGACGCAGCGCAGAAGCGTCGTTTTCCCCGAGCCGCTCGGCCCGAGGATCGCGATCACGTCGCCCTCGTTTACCTTCAAACTGATATTCTTCAGGACCTCACGCGGCCCGAAGCTTTTCCGGATATTCCTGAGTTCGATCACAGCTTCCGTTTTCCTTTCCTGCCCATTTTAATCCAATCATAATTGCCGCTTCTGCCCCGACAATGGTCAGCTCTCAACACGACTCACCGTTTTCTCTCCAGTCTCTTCTCCATCTTCCGCTGCAGCCAGGTCAGGAAGGTACAGAAGATCAGGTAGATCACCCCTGCCTCGCAGTACAGCCAGAAATAATCGTAAGTGCGCGCCGCGATCCGCTGCGCCGTCGCCAGGATCTCCACAATCGCCACGCTGTAGGCCAGCGAAGTGTCCTTTACCAGCCCGATCAGGGAGTTGGACAGCGGCGGAAACGCCGTCGTCAGCGCCTGCGGGATGATCACATGCCGCATCGTCTGTGTGAATGTCATTCCCACGCAATACCCGGCCTCCAGCTGTCCCGGCGGCACAGACTCGATCGCCGCACGCACCGTCTCGGAGCAGTAGGCCCCGACGCTTAAGGAAAACACGATGACCGCGCAGGGAAACGCCGGAAGCGTGAGCCCGATGCTCGGCAAGCCGAAATAGACGACAAAGAGCTGCACGATCATCGGGGTGCCTCGGATGATCCATACATAGAACCTTGCCGCCTGCTTCAATATCGGTATTTTCGCCACCTGCACCAGAGCTACCGCCAGCGCGATGCAAAGGCCGATGGAGAAAGAAAGAAAGGTCAGTGGAATCGTCACGCGGATTCCCGGAAGCAGAAGCTTCCAGAAGGAATCCACGAGCTCATTCAGAATTCTTGCATTCATATACCGTCTGTTTCCTTAATTGCGGAATTGCCGCATCATGCGCATCGTAATATCCCGTTTTCTTTTCCATACATTTCGATGCTCTGTGCGGCAATCTCGTTATTTTTGTTGCTCTTCAGAAATAAATTGCGGCTTCTGCTGTCCCAACCGACAGGCAGCCAGAAATCACTCCGCAGCTTCCGTCTCCGCCGGAGTCAAAGCCTCGCTCTCCGACTCTGCATCGCCCGCGTCGTTCGCTGTGACGTCCAGACCGTTGAAGTACTTCTTCGACACCTCGGCGAGCTCTCCGCTCTCGCGCGCCTGCTCCAGCGCGTCGTTGACCGCCTCGATCAGCCTCTCGTTGCCCTTCACCACCGGGACGTAGGAGCTCGGCTCCGGATCCGCGTACGCCACGATCTTCACATCCTCCTCCGGATGCTCCTTCATGTAATCGT
>CANQEB010000076.1 GCA_947594085.1 uncultured Lachnospiraceae bacterium
CCCGCAGGTCTTCCTCCACCTTGATCTGGTGTGGCGATGCAGCTTCCGAAGGGGTATGAGGCGCATGTTGTACCGCGCAGTTCCACCTACAAGAATTTTGGGATTATTCAGACAAATCACATGGGCGTCATCGACGAGACATACGCCGGTCCGAACGACTGGTGGTATATGCCGGTGTATGCGCTTCGCGACACAGAGATTCACTTTAACGACAGAATTGCACAGTTCCGCATCGTGGAACATCAGCCCAAGGTGGTATTTGAAGAGAGCAGGCTGGATGCTCCGGATCGCGGTGGAATTGGTAGCACTGGGACGAAATGAGCATATCTGATAATTTGCAAAACAAAAACACTTCAGGGAAGGATCTGATGATTTCTGCCCTAAAGTGTTTTTATTTATTGCAATGAGTCAGACCTGCTCGATGATCGTCCCGGTCTTGCCAAGATATGCGTCCAGCGCTTTGTCGATCGAGGTGATGATTGCCTGTCGCCCAGGCTTCTGAAGAACGAAATTTACAGATGCTTCGATCTTCGGAAGCATTTTATTTTTGCCAAATTCATTGTTTTCGATGTGCTGTTTTGCCTCGTCCGTTGTCATGTGTCTGAGTGAAACAGGAGCATCGCTCTCGTAATTGATAATAACGAATTCTTCATTTGTGAGAATCATCAGCATATCTGCATCAGTCAAATCTGCAAGCCTGCCGCTTATCAGGTCCTTCTCGATGACGGCACTTGCCCCCTTCAGGCTGCTTCCCTGCTTGAGTACCGGGATTCCTCCGCCGCCTCCCGCAATCACGATATGCCCGGCTTCTACCAGTGTATTGATCGCATCAATTTCCACAATGTCAAGTGGTCTGGGTGATGCGACGATACGACGGAATCCTTTTCCGGGCTCCTCTGTCACATAATTTCCCTTTGACTCTTCCGCAGCTGCTTCTTCCGCTGTCATATAGCGGCCGATTACCTTGACCGGATGGTAAAATGTCTCATCGTAGGGATCTACCGTTACCTGTGTGAGCACTGTCGCAACCGTGCGATAGATACCGCGCAGCAGCAATTCTGCTCGAAGCGCGTTCTGAATGTCATATCCAATGTAGCCTTGACTCATCGCGGAACAGATGGACATGGGCGCGCCGTAGGTCTCGTGAAATTTGGCAAATTCGTTCATCGCAGTGTGGATCATACCGACCTGTGGGGCATTGCTGTGTGTGATAATCAGTTGAGCACCATTTTCCACGAGATCAGCAAGAATTTTTGCAGTGGATTTCAGGGCGGTCTGCTGCTCTGGGAATGTTGTGCCGAGGGCCTTGTGCCCGAGCGCAACGACAACTCTCTTTTTCATATGAAAACCTCGCACTTTCATAGAATGATAATATTTCAGAATAAAAGATAAAACAATTATAATATCCCTTTCAGGAAAAAGCAAATTATTTTGAAAGGCATATTCACAGGGGATGTCCCATATATTGAAAGTAAAGTGATTGCGAGGAGCGATGCTATGCGTGGACGAGAGGATCCCTTTTATGGAATTTTTGCTTTGCGCTTGCGGGAAATTTTACACAAGGCTGATCTCGATCTTGAGAAGCTTCAGGAAGTGCGGCTTCGCTCCGGTCGACCGGTATTGCTGCAGTATGGCGGGCGGGAGTATAGCGTGATGCAGGATGGAACGCTGACAGCTTCAGCCGCAGAGGGAATTTGTATTAGCGGTGAGGAACTTGAAGAGACTTTGGAATATGTCTCAGGTTATTCCATGTACGCATTCGACGAAGAAATGAAACAAGGCTTTTTGACAGTGCCAGGAGGGCATCGAGTCGGTGTGGCTGGAAAGCTTGTCATAGAAAATGGAAGGATTCAATGCATTCGGCATATTTCCTGTGCCAATATTCGACTTTCGCATCAGATATGTGGCTGCGCGGATACGGTGATCAGATACCTTGTGAATGATGGGACGCTCTGCCATACGCTGATCATATCACCGCCGCGTTGTGGAAAGACGACACTTTTGCGTGATCTGATTCGGCAGATATCCAATGGCACACCGTGGCTTGCAGGAATGACGGTTGGAGTGATAGACGAGCGTTCTGAGCTTGCCGGGGCGTACCTCGGAGAGGCTCAGAATGATCTGGGAATGCGCACGGATGTGCTGGAAGGTGCGCCGAAGGCTGAGGGTATGATGATGCTTCTGCGCTCTATGTCGCCGCAGGTCATAGCGGTCGATGAGATTGGAAGCGATGCGGACAGTTATGCGTTGGAAAATGTGTTTTATTGTGGGTGCAAGCTGATTGCGACTGCGCACGGCACTTCGCTGGAGGATATCAGGAGAAAACCGTTGTTTCAAAGGATGGCGCAGGAGCAGATGTTTGAGCGCTATATTGTACTTGAGGGGAATCCGGCAGGGAAGGTCAAAGAAATTCTGGATGGACAGGGGAATTGCTTGTACTACAAGGCAGGTTGAGGCTGATTTGAACAGCATTTATGTAGATAGGAGAATGCTGCTGGAAGGTAGATGTGTTCAGGCAGGCGGAGAGCAGGTATGCGGATTTTAATTAAAATGACCGGAGCATTGTGTATCATGACGTCCAGTATATTGACGGGAATCGGATTGGAACGGCGCATGAGGAAGCGATGGCAGCTCTTTCTGGAGACACAGGAGACACTCACTTTCCTTGAGAAGGAGATGACGTATCACAGAGCTCCGATAAACGAGGCGTTTCGATTTGCAGCGAAGCGATGCAAGACAGAGCTGGGGACTGTGCTTTTGGAGACGGCAGAGCGGATTGAGCAAAGAAGCGGACGGGCTTTCGGAGACATATGGAAGGAAACGCTGAAGAAGCATTTTCCACCAGATCTGTTATTGCGGGAAGAGCTGCACTTGTTTGAAGAAGCGTCTATGGCATTGTGCAATACGGATACCATTACGCAGAGGACACTTCTTGAAAAATATGTGGACAGGTTTCAAATGATGAGCGAGACAGAGGCGCAGGTTTTTCGCGAAAAGGGTGGCCTGTATCGAAGGCTTGCAGCTGCGGCAGGCATATTTCTGGTGATTTTGTTCATATAGAAGAAGGGCTGAATCACATGGTGTTCAAACAAAATTACCGCGGCACAGGGGTGGGGACCGAGCATGAGTGTGAATTTGATTTTCAAAATAGCGGCTGTTGGAATATTGGTTTCCGTGCTGGGGCAGATCTTGAAACAGAGCGGAAGGGAAGAGCATGCGTTCTTGACTGGAATTGCAGGATTGATTCTTGTTCTGTTCTGGCTGATCCCGTACATCAGCCAGCTATTTGAGACAGTCAAATCACTCTTCGCACTGTGAGGTGACAGGATGAATATGATAAAAATAGCCTGTCTGGGGCTTTCCGGCGTGATGCTGGGACTATTTCTGAAACAAATCAAGTCCCCGTATGCAGAGATGATCAGCCTGGCGACTTGCTTGCTGATTATTTTTTACACGCTGTCTCGGCTTTCAGCAGTGTTTGAGCTGGTAAACACGATCGGAGGGTACTTTGCGGAGCAAAAAGATTATTTTAAGATTCTTCTGAAGATTATCGGGATTACGTATATAGCAGATTTTTCTTCCAATATCTGCAAGGATGCCGGCTACAGCGCGATTGCCGGGCAGATCGAGATTTTCGGAAAAATCTCGATTCTTGCAATCAGTTCACCGATTATACTCGCTTTGCTTGAGACGATCTATGGATTTCTATGACAGGAGAAAACATGAAGAAGGTTTTTTCTCTGCTGATATTGGCAGTGTTGTTTACATGGATGAGTTTTCAGGCAGGTGCAACAGAGTCGATGTCTGAACAGAAGGATTCTGTCACGCGATCCGGTGGAGGGGAGAGGGAGGAGCATTTGTCAGAGGACGAGGAGGCTCTGGATATTACAGAGAATTTGAGCTCTTATCTGGATCTTGAGGCGATACAAGCTGAATTCTATGAGCTTTCCGGACAGACAGAAGTCTCTTTCTCTGACACGGTCCTCAGTCTGCTTCGCGGAGAGACTCCTTTTTCCATTCAGGATATTCCGAGTCTGCTTGCGGATCTGTTCCTAGGGCAGCTGCGGCAGCAAAAGCAGATGGCACTGCAGATTCTAGTGATTGTGATGGCCTCAGCGATTTTCGCGAACTTTGTGAAAATATTCGACAGCAGTCAAATTGCTGACATTAGTTTTTTCACAATGTATATGCTCATCTCTACGCTTTTGATGCGGTCGTTTATGACAATGAATCAGAGTGTAGTACAGACGTGTGATGCGCTCAACCGGTTTATGCAAATTTTGCTCCCATCGTACCTTGTGACTGTGGTGATGAGCGCGGGAACCGTCTCCGCACTCGGATTTTATGAGATTACGGCTTTGGGGATACAGCTTTTGCAAGTGCTGATAATCCGTGTAGTTCTGCCTGCAATTAATTTTTTCCTGGTTCTGCTTCTCTTGAATCAAATGACGGCAGAAGACCATTTCTCGCGGTTTGCTGAGCTGGTAGAGACGGTGATTCGGTGGACGACAAAGAGTATTTTCGGGATCGTGGTGGGAATGCAGGCAGTGCAGGTTCTGACTGCGCCAGCGCTGGATTCTCTGAAAAAATCTGCGCTTCACCGTCTCGCCGGAAGTATTCCCGGAATCGGAAATATGCTGGATACGGCAGCAGAGACGGTAATAGGATCGGCTGTAGTAATCAAAAATGCGGTCGGGGTGGCCGGGATGCTAGCACTTGTGATTCTTGGGATGATGCCCGTTTTGCGGCTTTTGGCGTCCATTCTGATCTTTCGCCTGCTGTGTGCGCTGATTCAGCCGATCAGCGAGAAGAGAATGGTGGAGGGGATCGCGAGTATTTCCAGGGGAACGGTTTTGCTCTTACACATTCTGGCTACGTCGTTGTCTGTTTTTATCATTTCACTGGCAATGATCACTGCCGCTATTCGGGGAAGCTGACGTATGGCTGATTCTGCGCAGAAAGGGAATTTCGAAGACGTTCAGTAACACGCAGAGAGGTAAGGTGCAACAGTGTCACAGTGGCTGAAGACTTTAACCGGGTGTCTTTGCATCCTGACGATTTTGATGCATTTGATCCCGAAAGGAAAGTTTTCCAGTTATGTTCGATTTTATGGTGGACTTCTCTTTTTTTTGGTTGCGACCGGACCATTGTGGAAGCTGTTTGCCGGTGAAGGGGAATTGGAACGGCTCTTGCAGCTGGAATTTCTGCGGACAGACTACTATGATATGGAATCTTCTGTGGCGGGCATGGCTGAGCTGAAGAATGATCAGATCAGAGAGGCATACCGTAGTGAGCTCATACGGCAGATACAGGCCATCGCGATTGCCTATGGGATAGAAGCTAATAATGTGCAAATCGCATTTGACGAAAGCGGATACCGGATGAGGAGCGTTTCGCTGAATGCTGTGGCGGCAATGGATGGCGCGTCGAGTATATACGGAAGGACACAGGAGAAGGATCAGCAGGAAGAACAGGAAAACGAGCATTTCGATCTTGCAGCGGCCGCGGAGTCGGTGAGACAGGAGATCGCGGGTGTCTATGCGCTGAATCTGAATCAGATTCACATCGGAATAGGGGAAAATGGGCAATGGAAAAATGGTTGGATAAGATAAAAACGCTAAAAAGGGAACACATTCTCGCACTGTTGCTGTGCGGAGTGCTTCTTCTTGTGATCGCGTTGCCGACAGGCGATGCGACATCAAATCTTAAGACCCAGACAGAGACGCAGCCAATGATGAGGCAGACGGGGACAACAATTTCATCCTCCTCGGAAGCACGCACACGGCAGTTGGAGAACCGCCTGAAAGAAGTATTGAGCCAGGTGGAGGGAATCGGAAGAACAGAGGTGATGTTGACTCTAAAATCGGATGGAAAGAGGATTGTGGAAAAGGACTTGGAGCAATCTCAGGGAAAGGAGGAGAATCAGGAAGAGAACGCGGCCGGGATCTCGGATCAGGCGACCAGCAGCGAGAATACGGTGTATCAGAGGGATGCAGAGGGAAATGAACTTCCGTATGTCACGGAGGAACTGGAGCCGGAGATCGCAGGAGTTTTGGTGATTGCGCAAGGAGCGGGGAATGCGGTAGTCGTTTCCGAGATTACTGAGGCAGTGATGGCATTATTCGGAGTGGAAGTGCATAAAATCAAAGTAATGAAGATGGAATAAGGAGGACAACGTGAAACGAATTTTCAAAAAGAACCAAATCATCATTACAGCGTTGGCGATTATGATCGCTGTCGCAGGTTATCTGAATTACTCAGGTACACTTCTGAAAGAAAAAGCGGACACGGTAAGTTCGGGGGAAAACACGGTATTGGTGACAGATGAGGACGTCTATGCGGATACATATACGGACAACTATTCTGATATTGTGAGTATGGACGCGGATATTACGGATGGGGCAGCTTCCGTCGAGAACGATACACCGGGTACGGATGTGGGTGAGGCGGTACTTGCAAGCTCTACGGTGAGCGACAATGTTCTGGCTGAGGCAAAGCTGAACCGTGAACAGGTGCGCGCAAAGAGCAAGGAGACACTTCTTGAGGTCATCAACAACGCGGAGATCGCGGATGATCAAAAACAAAATGCAATTGCAGCCATGACGAATATGGCACAAAACGCGGAGATGGAAGCCGCAGCGGAGCTGCTTCTCGAAGCAAAAGGCTTTGCAGGATGTGTCGTGAGCATCACGGACGGAAGTGCCGATGTGGTGGTGAGTGAAGCGGACCTTGGCGATGCGCAGCGCGCTCAGATTGAAGATATTGTAAAGCGCAAGACAGAGATTCCCGGGGAGAATATCGTGATCACATCGAAAAGCACGGCAGAGATAACTCCTTCTAAATGAGCAAGCAAAAACAGCGATTTGAAGACAGGCATTCTGCCGTCCGGATGAGTGGACGCGGGATGCCTGTCTTCGCGTGTAATCCATATCGGAAGTCCGGACGGTCATAATGCGTCTAACACAATTATGGGGCTTTTATTTTCCGAAGGTTTGTGATAAGATGGCTTCATATACAACAGGATACTATGAAATATGGTGGGAGAAGCTATGAAAAGTACGACATTGGTGGTTATGGCGGCGGGGATTGGAAGCCGGTTTGGACAAGGAATCAAGCAGCTTACTTCGTTTGGACCGTCTGGAGAGATTATTATGGATTACTCGATCAACGATGCGATAGCCGCCGGATTCAACCGAGTGGTATTTGTGATTCGCAGAAGTATGCTGGAGGATTTCAGAAATGTGATCGGAGAGAGGATTGAGAAGCTGATCCCAGTGTCTTACGCGTTTCAGGAGATAGAAGACCTGCCGGATGGTTTTGTTGTGCCAGAGGGCAGGACAAAGCCGTGGGGAACGGGACAGGCGATCCTCGCGTGCAAGGGCATTGTGCGGGAAGCCTTTGCCGTGATCAACGCAGACGATTATTATGGGAAGGATGCTTTCCGGAAGGTGCATGATTATCTTGTCTCTGTGGATTGGGAAGAGCAGAGAAAGTATCAATTCTGCATGGCAGGCTTTGTCTTGAAAAATACGTTATCTGAGAATGGAGGAGTCACCAGAGGACTCTGCAGGTTGAACGAGGATCATGTGCTTGCGGAAATCTGTGAGACAAGAAATATCGTGAAGACGAAGACGGGTGTGGCGACGCAGCACCCGGACGGCACAATGGAAGAACTGGATCCGGAGACGCTTGTGTCGATGAATTTCTGGGGATTTACGCCGGACTTTATCGATGAGCTTGCGGTGGGGTTTGAACGATTCCTCGGGAATCTGTCCGGCCGTGAGACAACGGCGGAATACCTGTTGCCGACGATTGTGGACGGTCTGCTCAAGGAGGATCGCGTGGATTTGACTATACTGCAGTCAAATGACCGATGGTTTGGTGTGACCTATCAGGAGGATGTGCCGTATGTGAGACAGGCAATCGCCGATTTGGTGGATAGAGGAATATATCCGGAAAGACTTAAAAGCATTTCAAATTGATGGAAACGGGCCGCCGCAGAATAACTTATCAAAGAAGTTATTTCACGGCAGCCCTTTTTGCAAAACATAAAGGATAGGAAAAACATAAAAACTCGGGGCAACAGGATTTGAACCTGCGACCTCTCGGCCCCCAGCCGAGCGCGCTACCAAGCTACGCCATACCCCGAAACATTTTTATTCTACTAGAATTTGCGGATATTGTAAAGTAAAAATTCGCGGAACTTATAGGGGCCGGGATCCGGTTATCTGAGATGTTTGAGGACAAAGAGGAGGAGCCTTATGAAATTCACAAACGGTTTTTGGATGTTGAAGGATGAGATTACCCCGCTCTATGCGGTTGAGTACGCGGGGCACGAGGTGAAGGAAAGAGAGCTAACGGTCTATGCCGCGGGTCGGCACATTGGACATCGCGGTGATAGCCTGAATCTGGGGATGCTGACGGTGCGTCTGTACAGTCCAGCAGAGAATGTACTTCATGTCACGGCGACGCACTTCGAGGGAGGGGTGGAGAAAAATATTTTCGCGGCCGCTGCGGATGATGCTCCGGAGGTGAGCATCACGGAGGACGACGCGAGCGTAACTTATCAGACGGGCAGTTTGCGCGCTGTGATCAGCAAGGCGCCGGATGACTGGGGGATTGCGTACTATGACGGAGACAAGTACCTCACGCGCACCGGCTTCCGCAACATGGCATACATGACGAACCGGGACACGGGCGGTCACTATATGGTGGAACAGCTCGGCCTGACACCGGGCGAGTATGTGTACGGGCTCGGGGAGCGGTATACGCCCTTTGTCAAGAACGGACAGAGCGTGGAGATCTGGAACGAGGACGGCGGGACGGCCAGTGAGCAGACTTATAAGAATGTGCCGTTCTACATGACGAACAGAGGCTATGGTGTCCTCGTAGATTCCATGGGTGATGTAGAGTTCGAGATCGCCAGCGAGAAGGTGGAGGAAGTGCAGTTCTCCGTGAAGGGAGAACGCATCGGTTATTATTTGATTGCAGGCGGAGATCCGAAGGGAACAATCGAGCGCTACACCGGCGTGTTCGGACGGCCTGCACTGCCGCCGGCATGGTCCTTCGGGCTGTGGCTGACAACTTCGTTTACGACAAACTATGATGAGGAGACAACGAGCAGCTTCATTCAGGGAATGGCGGACCGCAAGATCCCGCTGCATGTGTTTCATTTTGACTGTTTCTGGATGCAGGCTTTCCAATGGTGCGACTTCATCTGGGACCCGGATACGTTCCCGGATCCGAAGGGCATGATCGCGCGCTACCACGACCGGGGGTTGAAGATCTGCGTGTGGATTAATCCGTACATCGGACAGAAATCTTATCTGTTCGCGGAGGGAAAGGAATCCGGATATCTCGTGAAGAAGAGAGACGGTTCTGTCTGGCAGACGGATCTGTGGCAGGCGGGTATGGGGCTTGTGGATTTTACAAACCCGGATGCCGTAGCTTGGTACCAGAGCAAGCTGAAGGAGCTGATCGATACCGGTGTGGATTGCTTCAAGACGGACTTTGGCGAGCGGATCCCGGTGCGTGATATTGTCTGGGACGACGGCTCTTGCGCAGAGGACATGCACAATTATTATACATATCTTTACAATCAGGCGGTGTTCGAACTTCTTGAGCAGGAGAAGGGAAAAGGAAACGCGGTCCTGTTCGCGCGCTCTGCGACGACCGGAGGGCAGCAGTTCCCGGCGCACTGGGGCGGCGACTGCTCGGCGACGTACTCCTCGATGGCGGAGACACTGCGCGGCGGACTTTCCTTGGCGACATGTGGGTTTGGTTTCTGGAGTCATGATATCAGTGGTTTTGAGCAGACGGCCCCGCCGGATATCTATAAGAGATGGTGCCAGTTCGGGCTTATGAGTTCGCACAGCCGTTTGCACGGCTCGTCCTCGTACCGGGTGCCGTGGCTGTTTGATGACGAGGCCTGTGTGGTGCTGAAAGAGATGGTGGAG
>CANQEB010000077.1 GCA_947594085.1 uncultured Lachnospiraceae bacterium
TGCATCTCGATAACGAAAGCCTCGCATGGTTTGCTTGTCAGGCCGCCCATGGCTTATGTTCTGTTCGCTGGCTATTGATGTTAAAGTAAGCTCTCTCACGCTCACTAAGCACCAGCGGCCCGGGGTGGTTTGCCCCTGACACAGCAAGCCCCTTTGCCGGGCTGTGCTGTGTCTTTAGTGAACTAAACACGAGTTCAACAGCACAGCACCGGCCGGCCGCAGCAGCACCCGCAGAACGCGTTCAGCATGCACAACCGCATGCACCAGTCGCCCTGTCCGGCCATCGGGCTGCCGTAGGTCTCGCCCATCGTGCGATACCACTGACCGCCGTTCTCCAGCTGCGACAGAAACTGCTGATACAGCACATTGTCCGGCTCCATTGACACCGCTCGCTGCGCCTGCTCCTTCGCAAGCACATTGTTGCCCTGTCCGGCGTTCGCCATAGCGCTCAGATAAAACCAACGCGCGTTGCGCAGGTCGATCTCCGAGAGTACATGCATGGCTTCCGCAAAATGGCGATTCCGAATGTAATTCTCGGCCGCCTGCATTCGCACGTCTTCCTCAGACCAATTCTCATTCTGTCTGGCATTTCCGCCACCGAAGCCGCCAAATCCGCCGAAACCACCAAAGCCCCCGAAACCGCCGAAATCTCCGCTGCCTCCGTAACCACCATAGCCTCTTGAACTGCCCGGCCCGTAGCCTCCGTAGCTGCCTCCGCCCTCGCGCTCCTGCATGATCTGCTGGTACGCCTGCTGAATCTCCTTGAACTTTTCCTCGGCCTGCGCCTTGTTTGGATTGTTGATGTTTGCGTCCGGGTGATATTTTCTGCTGAGCGCCCGGTAGGCCTTCTTGATCTCCTCCTCCGACGCGCTCTCCGGCACACCCAGCACCGTATATGGATTTTTCATGGTTTTTTGTTTTCCCCTGCCGCCGGATCTCTCCCGGCGGGCCTTCCCTTACTCTTCTCTCTCCTGACGAACCTTTTCTTGCTCTTCTCTCTCCTGACGAGCCTTCCCTTGCTCTTCGCTCTCCTGACGAGCCTTCCCTTGCTCTTCGCTCTCCTGACGGGCCTTCCCTTGCTCTTCCCGCTGCCGCAGCGCTGCATACTTGCACCAGACCCCGGAATACAGGATATTGCGGATAATCTCCGCATGCTCAATCACCGGCAATCGCTCAAACGCTCGCGCCGCACCCGCCATCATGTCAGTCAGAATCGCCTCAATCTCCTTCTCCCGGACGGTACCCCAGATAGGCCCTTCCTGCGAAAACAGATTGTAATTCCCACGCTTCTCATCTTTCTTCCTGTCCTCGAGCGCATCCATCAGATAAACAAACTTCCCGAGATAAAAACCCATCGTCCGAAGATCCTGCGCCCACACATCTTCCTTCCACACAAAAATCTCAGCGAGGAACTGCCCGGTCAGCCCGGCTACCGCGTCGATGTCGTACAGGCCGTCTCTCTCCGCCTCATGGAGAGCTCGAATGTTCTCTTCCAGCGCTTTTGCCTGCCGCGGGTAGATTTCCGCCAATCTACGGTACGCCGAATGCAGGCGGGCCGCCGCTGCACGCCGCGGAAGGCTGCGCTCATCCTCCCAGTCGTCCTGTAGCTTTTGCCACGAGAGCAGAACACACATATCCGCCGCGTAATCGATCGACGCATTTTCCGCCATCTGGTGCCTGTGCGCCGGATGCGGTACACAGCGATGCTGCTCCTGCTGTGTCTGCGGCTCGTAAAGTCCCGTCAACAGCAGAGCGAGAAACGTCAGGTCATAGTTTAACATCATCTGGGCGGTCCGTCCATACCTCTGATGCAAATTACGGCATAATCCACAGTAAAAGCTGCGATATGCCGTATATTCCTTTAATTTAAGCTCTTGCTCATTCACATAAATATATCCGAACATTGTCCTTAACTCTTCTCGAACTCATGTCTGATTCTCAAGTCCACAATACTCCTGCTCTTCAGGCGCACAATATTCAACTCTTCTTCTCAAACTCATGCCTGCACTTTGGACAGGTGATACAGATCTTGCCCTTGCCGCGCGGAATGCGAATCTTCTGCCCGCAAGACGGACACTTATAAATATGAAAGTCCTTGCTCTGTTCGATGCGGTACTTTCGCTTCGTAAACCAACCGCGCACCCTCTGTGTCGCCTCGAGATAGCGCCGATTCTCCTCGCTGCGCTTCGCATAATTCCTCGAGAACATGCGGAAATAGCAGATGCCCAGGATCACCAGAGACAGCAGGTATAAAATTCGCCAGCGCGTAAACATATTTAAAACCAAACAGGCGATCACGACTATCAGCATGAACTTAGAAAGCTGATCCGCGCCGTATCGTCCAGCCATAAACTCCGCAAACCATCTCTTCATAAAAATCACCCCGCAAATTCTGTTACGTCTTATGACGCACACAGGATAACAGTCATCCCTGCGCGCATTATCTGATCACCCTATGCAGCCGGAATGACAGTTCACTGCTACGATGGTTCAAATTTACTGCGAGCCGGGCCAAAAGTCAATGTCTGGGACTTTAAATTCAGAAAATTTTTATAATAGTTTAGCTTTGAATCATTTTTATTGTTCGGCCGCAACCGGAAAGCCCATCGTCACGCGGAACAGATCATAATCTGCCGTGATCTCAAATGTCCCACCGTGAAGCTCAACCAGGCTCTGGGCAATCGAAAGCCCCAGGCCGCTGCCCTCCGTGCTTCTGCTTTTGTCTCCCCGGACAAAACGCCCTGCAAGCTCCTGGGCATCTACAGTCAGCTCCTCGCGCGAGGTATTCTGCAGCGAAAGAACCGCTCTTCCGTCCTCTGTGTACAGATCAATGTAGATGCGAGTACCCTCCGCCGCATACTTATAGATATTCCCAAAAAGATTTTCCAAAATTCTCCATAGCTGCCTGCCGTCAGCCATAATGCAAACCGGCTCTTTCTCCATCTCCCACACAGGAGTCAGAGAGCGCTCCTCGAAGCGATCCTGAAATTCCCCATACGCCTGCTGCAACATACTCTGCAGCTGCATTTTGACCATCTGCAGCTCGATATTCCCGGAGCTGATTTTGCTGGCCTCCACCAGATCCTCTGTGAGCTGCCTGAGCCTCTGCGATTTCTGGTCCAGCACCTCAATGTAGCGCTGCACACGCTCTCCTGGCAGGTTCTCTCTCTTGAGCAAATCAACGTAGTTCACGATCGACGTGAGTGGCGTCTTGATATCGTGTGATACGTTCGTGATCAACTCCGCCTTCAATCGTTCGTTGCGCACGATCGCATCGACCGCCTTCTGAAGTCCGTCGCCCATCTCATTGACCGCTTTCGCCATCTCGTAGGTCTCGCCCTGCAGCGCCGCCGTATCAATCTTGTACGCAAGATCTCCTTTCGAAATCTGATGAATTCCATCGTAGACACTCTGCTTGCCCGCCATATCGCGCAGCAGATACAAAAGCACTGCCATATCCAGCACAAACACCATAAAGATTCCTACTTTCCCGAAAAGTAGAAACGCAAAATTTAGAATAAAGAAAATTACGTAGAAGAATAAGAGTTGTCCGGATGCAGCCCTGGCAGCCGTGACCTTCTTCCAGGTACGCACCAGAAGAAACACAACGCTGTCCTTCCAGATCGTCCGCGCCTTGATACGCCGTGCAAGACTGAGCGAGCCAGTGAGAACCGTCAGATATCCGAACATTGCCACCGCCGACGCTAGCATCCTTCCTCTTTCATCCATCCCATCCTGACGCGCCAGAATCCGGAAAAACAAGAACACACAAAGCACGATAAGCACTACGAGAACACCCGCCGCCAACTCTATCGGAATCCGGTCAAACTTTGTGATCTGTAGATCGCTCGTCCGCCGATCTCTCCCGGCGCCGAGCACCAACAGAAAAAATCCTGCTGCCAGGAGCAACACGCTCAGCACGACGCCCAGCAAAGACACTGCTATAATATTCTCCCTGTGCGCAAAAATATCAGCGTATGTCCGCAGTTCGTCTCGCACCGGATAGGCAGTGTTTACCGCAAAATAAACCTTCTCATTTGAGCCGACAAACCGCTCCGACATAAACCAGTCCGACGCGTCCTCATTCAGCAGATTCTCAGGATTCGTCGTCATGATATTAAAGCTTCTCTCTCCTTCATACAGGCTGACAAAATCCGTGTCCTTCTGTATTTTTTTCAGCGCGGCGTCATAGCTGTCTGCCTCAATGTTCGTGTACAAATCACCTGTTGCCGTGTTTTCCACACAGTAGCGCAGATTACTCGGCGCACCCTGCGCCCAGTCTTCCTGCTGCACGGTCGTGTATTCCGCATATCGCGCATAGAGCTCCTCGCAGACCTCGTCCAGCCGAATGTACATATTCAACACGAAATTCGCGGAATCCGAATACCACCTGGAACACTCAGATAGAGAAATCCCTGTCACCGGCAGAATTGTCTCCAGCTCTGCTGACTGTTCATCGAGCCTCTCACCGGCGTCTCGTCCGTTCTCCCCCTGGTGTGCGACCGCATCCTCGATGGCCTTGTGAAGTCGCTCTCGCCCTCCACTCTCCGCAAAGTTCAACAAGTCCCCCATCCGGTAAGTCGTGTTCATGTCCTGTACCGAGCTCGTGTCCACGCCATAGGACTGGATATCGATCCCCTTCTCCAGATCCGTCACGCCATCTTGCTCGAACAGCGCATTATTCTGTTGGCCTCGGATCTTGTTCGTGATGATCTGGTCTACTTGTCGAAAAAACAGATCCGTCTCTTCATAGCTCTTCGACATCTCGCGCAGGCTGTAATTTCCCTCCGTCCAGAAGCCGATGTTTAGCAGACAATAGGCCAGCGTCCCAGCAAAGATCACCTGCAGAACAATCAAAATGAACTTTATTCTTCTGTTATATATGAGATTTCTCACGTTCTCTTTTATCTGCATATGCTTTCATCCTATTATCCGGCGAAGGACTGTGGTGGTCCGGCTGTACCGACATGTCCGACACAGATGTCTGATCTGAGGCGGACGTAGTCCGACGCAGGTAGACAGATGTAAGGAGGACAATCGGCGGACAGCGGACTATCACAGCCGACGCCGCCATTGCACACAAAACTCAGATATTCTCCACCTTGTACCCGATTCCCCAGATCACCTTCAGGTACCGCGGATTCTTCGGGTCGATCTCAATCTTCTCCCGAATATGGCGGATGTGAACCGTCACCGTATTGTCTGCGCCGTACGCATCCTCCTGCCAGATCTGCTCGTAAATCTGGTCAATCGAAAACACCTTTCCCTTGTTCTGCACGAGAAACAACAGGATGTTGTACTCGATCCTCGTCAGCTTCACGCGCTCACCATCCACCGTAACCTCCTTGCGGTCGTCATTGATCACCAGACCGCCCGTGCTGTAGATCCGCTCGGACTGCGCAGCCTCAGACACCGACCCAAAGCTCGTATAGCGCCGAATCTGAGACTTCACACGTGCAATCAGCTCGAGCGGATTGAACGGCTTCGCGACATAGTCGTCCGCGCCGAGATTCAGCCCGAGAATCTTGTCCGTGTCCTGTGTCTTCGCTGAGAGGACAATGATCGGTATGCTGCTCTCCTCGCGAATCTTCATGATCGCGTGGATCCCGTCCAGCTTCGGCATCATAATATCCAGAATCAGCAGGTGCACCTTCTCGCGCTTCAGGATGTCCAGTGCCTGTTCTCCGTCGTAAGCCTTGAGCACCTCGAAACCCTCCTGCACAAGATAGATCTCGATCGCGTCCACAATCTCTTTCTCGTCATCGCAAACCAGAATTCTGTACATATCCGCTCTCCCTCCAATTATTCCTAAAAACGAGACGTCCCACACCCGCAGTCATATTTTCCGAAGCTGTGCTCCACGCGGCTGTGGGCAAAACATCCACCGCAAAAACAGCTTCTGTACTGACCGCATGCCTTATCTCCCGTTCAGTATAACAGAAGCTGTTTAAATTCCTGCCAAGATATTATTAAGTTTTTCTTATTTTGCCTGGATCACATGCATCATATTCGTCATCGCGCCCTTGCCCTTGACAATATTCGTGGCCGGGTCGCCCGCTGTGAAGACGACAAGATCGCCGCTCTCCACGTAGCCCTCCCTGCGCACCACGTACATCGCATGGGAAATGATGTGCTCCGTCGTGTCCTCCGTGTAGCCCTTGAGCGGAATGACGCCCCAGTAGATCTGCATCTTGCGCTGCGCCCAATCGTTCGGCGTCACGGCGTAGACCGGAATCTTCGGGCGGAAATTCGACATCAGACGCGCCGTCTGTCCCGACATCGTCGGCGTGACGATGCATTTCGCCTGCACGTTCGTCGCCGTGCGCACCGCCGCCACGCCGACCGCACTCGACACGTTCGCGTCCCCGCGCAAGGAGCGGTAATCCGGCATCGTATCATAGTCCAGATAGCTCTCCGTGGACTCGGCGATCTGCACCATCATCTTCAGGGTCTCTATCGGATACTTACCCATCGCGGTCTCACCCGAGAGCATGATCGCGTCGGCTCCCTCGCGGATCGCATTCGCGACGTCCGTCACCTCAGCCCGCGTCGGCCGCGGATTGCGGATCATCGAGTCCAGCATCTGCGTCGCGATGATGACCGGCTTGTATTTGCGGTTGCATTTTCGGACGATCATCTTCTGCACATGCGGCACCTCGTATGCCGGAATCTCCACACCCATATCGCCTCTGGCGACCATGATCCCGTCCGCCGCGCTGATGATGCGGTCGATATTGTCGATGCCCTCGCTGTTCTCAATCTTCGCGATGACGTCGATGTGCTCCGCGTTGAAATCCTTCAGGATGTTCTTGATCTCTTTGATCGCATCTGCGTCGCGCACAAAGGACGCCGCGATGAAATCGATTCCCTGCTGAATACCAAAAATAATGTCCTCCCGATCCTTCTCGGTGATCGCCGGGAGATTGACCTTCACATTCGGGACGTTGATGCCCTTGCGCTGTCCGAGTTCACCGCCGTTCAAGATCGTGCAGACGATCTCCGACCCGCGGATCTCCTTCACCTCAAGCCCGATCAGGCCGTCGTCGATCAGGATGCGATCGCCCGGCTTCACGTCCTGCGCAAGCTGCGGGTACGTCTGGCTGACCCGATGCTCATCGCCCTCGATCGGCTCCGAGGTCAGGATGAACTCCGCGCCCTCCGTGAGCGTTACCTTGCCACCGTTCGCGAGCAGACCCGTGCGGATCTCCGGCCCTTTTGTGTCGAGCAGGATCGCGACCGGCTTCTTGAGCTCCTCGCGCATACTCTTGAGCTGATCGAAGCGCTCCTTCTGCTCCTCGTGTGTTCCATGCGAAAAGTTAAAACGTGCGATATCCATTCCGCTCTCTACAAGCGCCTTCAATACCTCTCGGTCGTCCGCGTTCGGCCCCATTGTGCAGATAATTTTTGTCTTCTTCATGCTCTCCCTCCGAATTCCTTTTCTGTATCCGCTCTCCCGGCAATCCCACGGCAAGTATTTCGCCTCTGCCGAAACTTACTTGTTTTCCCCCTCCAGCTCGATCTGGTCACCGGACATCCGAAGAATGTCACGAATCTCCTCCAACGGCATCTCCAAATAGGCAGACAACTCCTCCACAGACACCTTGTGCTCCAAGTCGCGCTCCAGATTCTTCACCGCCTCATTCAGATGGTTGACCCGGCTGACAATGTGTCCGTCCGCCTCCCGCTTCTCACGGCTACTCGTGACAGAGCGCGCCATCGCTTCGTTGATCGTGTTGAGAATATGCGCACCACACGCCGCCGGACTGTCAAACTGGTCCAGCGAATCGAGTGCCTCCAGCAGGCCGAGGTTGCCTTCCTGGATCAGATCCTCAAGCAGAACACCCTCGCTCGCTAAATTGCCGGCCGCCTCACAGATTAGCGGCAAATAGCTCTCGATCAGGCGCGCCTTTGCCGCCTCGTCCCCACGCATCACGCGCTCGAGCAGGGCATGGTCATCCTCAAACGACTCCTCCGCCAGCTCAAGCAGCCGGTTCAGATATCCCTCCAGGCCACCGGTTTCCCCATCTGACGCTGCCTCTTCTGCGTCTCTGTCGGACTCCCGGACTTCCGTCACACGGATATTCTGCCCTTCCAGATACTCATAAATCAGCCCAAAATGCTCCTCTGTGAGCGGCATCCCCGAAAGAATTTCTCTGATCTCGTCCTTTGAAATCTGACCGCCGTGCACATCGGCTGCCACCTTGATCTCAGTCAGCATTTCGCGGAAAATAATCTTGTTTTCCATAGGCACCCCCGCCTGTCCGAAATGATTTCGTTTTTTCAGCCTTCATAAAACAACGAAGCTACTTTCTTTTCTATTCTGAAGAGTCGAACCGCACCGCACCCGCGAATATGATTATAAAGCCTAGGCAGCACTTCTATGATGCCAGCGCTTCCAGCGCCTTCGCGAGAACCGGATCCTCTGCCCCTGTGAAAGTTCCTGTTTCCCCAGAATCCAAATCATCACCCTGCATCTCTGCAGTCGATCCCTCAGAGCTTATATTCCCACTCTGTGTCCCATCCGACTCTTCGACCACAATGTCCGGCATGATCCCATTTCCGTCGATATTCTGTCCCTTCGGCGTATAATACGCCCTCGTCGTCATCTTGAATGCAGAACCGTCCGACAACGTGTACGTGTCCTGCACCACACCTTTACCATACGTCCGTGTGCCGACGATCGGTCCGAGCTCATAATCCTGCACCGCGCCCGCGAAAATTTCCGAGGCACTCGCCGAACCGCCGTTGACCAGCACCGCAATCTCACAGGTTACCAGCTGTTTCTCATCGGATGAGAATTCTTCTCTCTCCCCACTCTTGTCCTCCGTGTAGACAATCAGTCCCTCCGGAAGAATATCATCAAGCATCGCTTTCACCGAATCCAACAGACCCCCTGGATTGTCCCGCAGGTCGATGATCAGCTTCTCCATCCCCTGCCCGTCCAACGTCTCAACTGCCTCCCGGAACTGGCCGACTGCACTGCCCGTGAAATCCGTAATCCGAATGTATCCTATCTGATCTTCCAGCATTTCCGACTCCACATAAGTGGGCTCCACCGTATCGCACTTCAACTCGACTTCCAGCTCGCCGGCCTCTTCCCGCAATACCTTCATCGAGAAAGAATCCTCCTGGGATTTGATCAGATCCGTCATCTCAGACAGATCCATTTCCTCTGTCAAAGTCCCGTTCACCTCAATAATTTTATCGCCTGCCGCAAGTCCGGCCTCATCCGCAGGACTCCCGTCATACACTTCAATGATAAGAATCTCGTGCGTCTGCGCATCCTCCTCAATCGTGATCCCGATCCCGAAATATACCCCTCTTGTCTCATCCAGAACGGTGCTCAGCTCAGGCGGGGAATAGTAATTAGAATACTCGTCACCAAGTCCGTAGGCGATCCCTCTAAACATATATTCGGACAGCTCGTCGCTGTCCACATCCCACAGATAATTCTTCTCAATCAAATTCTGAATCTCATCGAGCTTGGATAGAGTATGGTAATCCGTCAGCACCTCAGCACCGATGTTTTCCGTCTCCTCGCTCTGACTCTCATCCTGCTGCGCCAGTCTGGCGCGCTGTGCTGCCCTCCAACCCAACAAAAAAACGCAGACACAGATCAATGCCGCGAGAATACCTGCAAGAAATCCCATTCCAAATCCCTTACCGACGTATCCGTCCTCCGTCTCAGGAGTCGCCTCGCCAGCTGTATTTTCTTCCTCGCCGTTCTCCGGAAGATTCGCCATTCAAATGCCTCCTCATGTAGAAATTCGTGTTTAACGTACATTAACAACTCGGACGCCCGATGGGAATTGTCGATACCACGGCAAACACGTTCTCACTCGATTCGGCAACGCAGCGGTACTAAGCTC
>CANQEB010000078.1 GCA_947594085.1 uncultured Lachnospiraceae bacterium
GCGATCTTCTTGCGGCGCACGGCCTCGGTGAGCTGGCCGCCCTCCTCATAGCCGACATATCCGGGAGGCGCTCCGATCAGGCGGGACACGGAATGCTTCTCCATGTACTCACTCATATCGATACGCACCATATTCTGCTCGTCGTCAAACAGATTCTCCGCGAGCGCCTTCGCGAGCTCAGTCTTGCCGACGCCGGTCGGTCCGAGGAAGAGGAACGACCCAATCGGCTTGGTCGGATCCTTGATCCCGGCTTTTGAGCGCAGGATCGCCTCCGTCACCTTCTCCACGCCATCGTCCTGCCCGATCACACGCTTGTGCAACTGCTCGTCGAGCGCCAGGATCTTCGCACGCTCACCCTGCGTCAGCTTCGACACCGGGATGCCGGTCCAGCGGGAGATGATCCTTGAGATCTCCTCGTCAGTGACGCTCTCATGCACGAGCGACAGTTCGCGGCTGTTGACCTTCTCCTCCTCAATCGCCAACTGCTGCTGCAGCTTCGGCAGCTCGCCGTACTGCAGCTCTGCCGCGCGGTTTAGGTCATACTCGCGTTTCGCCAGTTCGATCTCCTTGTTCATCGCCTCGATCTGTTCGCGAAGAGTTGCTAGATTTTCAACCGCCTTCTTCTCATTGTCCCACTGTGCCTTCTGTGAACTGAACTCGTCGCGCAGCTCCGCCAACTCTTTCTGCAAAACCTCCAACCGTTCGTGACTCGGCTTATCGGTCTCCTTCTTGAGCGCGGCCTCCTCGATCTCCATCTGCGTGATCTTGCGCTGCAGCTCGTCGAGCTCAGTCGGCAGGGAATCCAGCTCCGTCTTGATCAGAGCGCACGCCTCATCCACCAAATCAATTGCTTTATCCGGCAGGAAACGGTCGGAAATATAGCGGTGCGAAAGCGTGGCTGCCGCCACTAGCGCACTGTCCGTGATCTTCACGCCGTGGAACACCTCATAGCGTTCTTTCAAACCTCTCAGGATCGAGATCGTGTCGTCCACGGTCGGTTCGTCTACCATTACCGGCTGGAACCTGCGCTCCAGCGCCGGGTCCTTCTCGATGTATTTGCGGTACTCGTCCAGCGTCGTCGCGCCGATACAGTGCAACTCGCCGCGCGCCAACATCGGCTTGAGCATGTTGCCGGCATCCATCGCGCCCTCGGTCTTGCCCGCGCCGACGATCAGGTGCAGCTCGTCGATGAAGAGAATGATCTCACCCTCGCTCTTACGCACCTCTTCGAGCACCGCTTTCAGACGTTCCTCGAACTCGCCTCGGTACTTCGCGCCCGCCACGAGCGCGCCCATATCAAGCGCGAAAATCTTCTTATTCTTCAAGCCCTCCGGCACATCGCCCTTGACGATCCTCTGCGCCAGCCCCTCGACCGCCGCGGTCTTACCGACGCCCGGCTCGCCGATCAGGACAGGATTGTTCTTCGTCTTCCTCGACAGGATGCGGATGACATTGCGGATCTCCGCGTCCCGCCCGATCACCGGATCAAGCTCTTGCTTGCGCGCCCGCTCGACAAGATCCTGCCCGTACTTGTTCAGCGTGTCGTAGGTCGCCTCCGGATTGTCCGAGGTTACGCGCTGATTGCCGCGCACCGTCGAGAGTGCCTGCAGGAAGCGCTCTTTCGTGATTCCAAATTCCTTCCAGATCGCCTTCATCGACGGACTCGGATTATTCAAAAGCGCAAGGAACAGATGCTCCACGGACACGTACTCGTCGCCCATGCGCTTTGCCTCGTCCTCCGCGCTGATCAGCGCCTTATTCAGGTACTGCCCCACATACGGATTCCCGCCGGAGACCTTCACCCGCGCGTTGATCGCCTGCTCGACTCTATTCTCAAAATACTCACGCTGAATCTCCATCTTCTCGATCAGCTTACCGATCAGGCTGTCCTCCTGCGTCAGCAGCGCGTACAGCAGATGCTCCTGCTCAATTTCCTGATTGCCCGCCTCGATCGCGATCTTCTCCAGATCATTGACCGCCTCGATTGACTTCTGCGTAAATTTACTGAAATTCATAAAGCCACCTCCTCATCTTCCCATGTTCCAAACGCACTATAACACACGTTGTTAGCACTGTCAAGAGGTGAGTGCTAATTAATTTCGAAAATTTTGTGAAATCCTGAATTTACGGATTTCACAGTGATTGCAATTTCCCTATTTCTCTGTTTTTGGGGTTTACTGCATAAGCTCTCGAATGATGACAGAGACGGCCTGCGGCGCAGATTTATTGACCTCATGCCCCGCTCCCGGAATGATATGTAACTCGGATTGCAGCAATAAAGCTTTTAGCTGTCTGGATGCTTTCAGGTTTGCATTGTCCTTTTCGCCACAGACAATGCTTACCGGGCAAACTACTTCGCCCATCTTCTGACTGAAATCCAACGAACGCATGGAATGTGATAGCCGAATCGTGTCGCGCTTTGACAAACCCATGCTGCCAAAGGATTTAGACGGCATAAGACGAAACATAAGATTTTGAAAATCGATCAGCAAAGTCGGAACTTTATATTGCGCACCGATCAAAACGAGAGCGGCTACTTTATCCGGATGTCGGATCGTATAGTCCAACGCCAGAATTGCACCGAAAGAAAGTCCGCAGAGCACAAACGGTCCCGTCGTATCTTCGTAGCTTTTTTCGAATCCTGCTAAAATATTGGGATACGTAATATCTCTTTTTGTCAGTGAAAAAAGCTCCGGGCAATCCACATCAGGCAGCAAAGTAAGTTCTATAACCGCCTGCCAGTCTCGCGCCGTCTGTCCTAATCCGTGAAGAAGAACAACTTTCAAACCTTTACTCCCTCAGAAAACATATTTTCAAATGTCTCAGCTATTCGAAATTCTCGAATAGCTGGGACCCCATCCTCTTTGACTTCCGCAATAACCCTTGAGATTAATGTTATTGTATTCCAAAACAGATATCGAAACTACTTTTCAAATTGCCTTCCGTACATGATCCGAAAAATGCAGCGCCCTTCAAACGTTTCCGTCATTCTCCGGCATCAGAAACGGATAACCTCCGGCTCATGTGTAAAGGCGCTGATGGTCGCCGTGGCGTTCCTGAAATAAAACACCTGCGTATTGCCGTCGTCCACGGCGTACATATTCTGCAGCGACGGATAAGCATCGAGCATAGACTGCCTCGCCTCTACGCGATCGTCCTCAATCAGCTCTCCCGCGACGCGGATCCACTCGCCGTCCTTGAACGCGCAGATCTCTGCCTTCGGATTCGCCATTAACTGCTTCGACACATCTTTCACCTTTCCGGTCTGAATGTAAAGCCTGCCCTCAAAGATATGCGCCGTACCGAACGGGCGCACTCTCGGCTGATCTCCATCCACCGTCGCCAGATAATATACCTCCGCATCCTTCAAAAATTTGACCACTCGTTCCATATGCAATCCCTCCTTGAAAATTATTATAACCCTTGTCCACGTTGCTGGCAAACCGTTTTTTGCAATAATTCCATTGATTATACTTGTTCGCTAGGTGCATAGCGAATATGGCGACATCGCCAGACAAAAACAATAATGCCTCAGAATTCCCGTCTACGCCCTAACGTACTCTCTCGGCTACACATGATAATACTCGCGGAATAGTTGTCCGATAGCGACTATTCTCCTTTATCGTGAGCGATTATCCGATCTTGTGCTGCGCGCATTGCTTCTTGGTATTGTTTCTTGGCATTGTTTCTTGGCAGTTTTTATGTTACAATAGAGCATCAAAAACAATCGGAGGAAAGAAAGTATGCCGGATCTTCTCGCCGCAGAGCAGCGTTTGCTGGCAGGCTTTCTTGCCCCCGCGCAGGGATTGTGCCTGATGGAAGTACGCTATTAAATAATGAGTTTTCCCTACCCGCTGCGCGACCCGCGTGCTGCGACAACAGCAAATTCCTCTTCTCGTGAGTCTACACATAAAAAAACAGATGGTCCGTCATCGCCATCTGTCTGCTTCCTCCGCTTGCTATCCTGCAGGCTGGATTGTATATTCTATTTTCACCTTTCAAGCTTTCTTCTCACTGGCTGTGACTGCACTGTCGATCAGTCGGATCAGCTCCAGTGCGCTTCGAAACTGCTGGGTGATATTCTTCTCTGTCCAAAGGATCGATCCCTGCCACGTTGCATTCTCGCAACGGTCGATCTGGATTACAAATTTTCCTGCCGCTTTCTTCTCCATCCTATCACCCTCTATTTATTACCTAGTGTCTGTTTATGACTATTGTCTCTTCTTTGCTGTCCTTTTATTCTATAACTGAATCTCTGTTCACCTTGCATCGAGTCTGAATTACATTGCAAAGTTTACGGAGCTCATGTTGCTGCCTTCTTCTGTCTCGGCCGTCACGTTGTTTACGCCCGTCTCGTCGATGTGGAAGATTTCCTGGGTCTGCTCGCTGCTGATCTGAACCGTCTTGAACTCTACCTGTAGGTTTACGCTGCCGTCTGCAAGCTCTACTTCACTTCCGTCTACCGTGAAGGTCACATCGTAGAAGATGTACTGTGCGTCCTCGCCTGCCTCGGTGCTCGCTGCCGCCGCTGCCTTCGCTGCCTCGTACTCTGCGCTGCCTTCCTCGAGCTTTCTCACCTGCATCTCGATGTTCTCCGGAAGCTCTGCCACTGCCTGTGCCGTGATAACTACTTCGCCGTTCTCAAAGTAGAAGCTCTGTGCCTCGGTGCTCTCCTCGATCTCCGCTACTGCATTTGCATCGGTCTCGGCTGCCTCTGCCACCTGTGCTACCTCTTCCGGAACCTCTGCCGCTTCGATCGTCTCAAGTCCGAGAACCTCGATCTCTACTACCGGTGCTTCCTCAACTGCTGCGGTCTCTTCTACTGCCTCGAAGGACTCCTCGATGATGAGGTCTTCTTCTGCCATTGCCGGCGCGCTTACCATAAATGCTGCCATCGCTGCTGCCAGAATCATTTTCTTTACGGTCGCCTTCATCATTTTGTTGCCCTCCCTGATTTTTTATCTATGTTTTCGAAATCGTTTTCGTTCTTGTTGATTCGAGTATAACACGAGAACTCTTTCGCAAATTATTTCGCTGAAAGTTTTTTCTGTAATTTTTCCAAAAAAATGAAACAAAATTTTTGCGCTGCTTTTTCCCAAAAACGGCAATAAAGTTCCGGGGCATCTGCATTTGCTCCTGGCAAATATGCAAACACCCCGGTCTCTCTACTAAAACTGGTATTCTTTTAGTCAAGCCCTGTCATCTCTCCAAGCATCCCGCAGGCTGGCCACATGCATGTCTCCGGGACACTACCGGCACGCCGTCAACGATCCCCTGATCCGCCGAAAGTGCCTGTATCCCCCATCTGCCGTCCGCCGGCTCACACAGGCATCGCCAACATCGCAGCCTTTTTTGTCCTCTTGTCCTGATACATCAGAACGTCGCAGCGGCGGATCATTGCGTTGAGATCCGCGTCCCTCTCCGGGTCAAAGACTGCGTAGCCAAACGCTACGCTGAACGGGAAGTCGAGCTGTGCGGCCTCCCTTCTGACCACCTCACCAAACTGGTCAGCCGCCTCCTGAAGCTTTCTGTTTTTCTTTCCGAGAAGCACAAATTCATCCCCGCCGATGCGGTAGCATAAGCCGTACTCCCCAAACGCCTCACTGATGCACTTATAACAGCTCTTTATCGCCTGATCGCCTTTTTCGTGACCGTAATTGTCATTGATGCCCTTCATGTTGTTGAGATCAAAGACGATCGCACATTGCTCGCTCAGATCTCCACCCTCCGCAAGATCTTTCAACGCCTCCTCATATGCGTTGCGGTTGAACGCGCCCGTCAACATATCCGTCCGCGCAAGCTTTTCAAAATAAGTCAGCTTCTCCTCCTCCAGCTCAATGTCATAGTATTCATGGACACGCTGCCACATCAACATCACAATGAAGATCATCGTGCCGAGCGCCATAAAGATCGAGACTTCTCTGAGAAGGCTGATATAATAAGAAATCATCTCCATGATTCCGGATGCCACCAAAATACACAGCGGCAGCTTCATTTGAGGCAGATGGCCCTCTTCCTCTCCTCGACTGTCGTCTGCTCCGCGGCTAAAGCTCTTTGCAAAGTCCAGATTGATTCCTGGTCTGCTCTCTTCGACAGATTCCCCGTGGATGTCCGGCTCTTGCTTTTTTCGTTCCTCCTGCCAGATCGCCCAGAACAAATAGAGCACATTTACCACGATCAGACCATGTGTGAGAAAGAGCACTTCAAACATGTCTACCACGCCCAGAAGCTGCAGCACTGTCTCCACCGTCACACACAGCAAATAAGCCCCTGCAAACGCCGCGAATCCGGTCTTATGCCTTTCCTCGCATATCGTATAAATAAACAGATCGATCAGCGCCGGGAACAGAAGCAACACCTGCAGGTCAATAAAATACAGCACACCCCCGTTTGGAACGAGCAATTGCAAAAACCCGCACTGGCGCAGCGACCATATCGCTACCAGGATCGCAAAAAGTCCCAGGCACAGCAGACTCCCCAGCTCCGTTCGTTTCCGCTTCGGCGTGCGCTCAATATGCAGGAAGATACAAATCAACCCGCAGAAAATGACAATACAGTTGAGCACCAGCACCGGAAGCATATCCAGAATCTTCGTCTCCACACACTCACCGTGACTGCCGTAACGAATCATGGGAACATTGTCCCGGATCGAATCATAGGCGATCAGATGGCGAATTGTCAGCGTCTTCCCCGCGCTCCCTACGGGCACGTCAACCACATGCCAGTAGCTTCCCGGAGATTTGCCCCAATTCCGCTTCTCCATACCGTATGAATAAATTCGCTCATTGTCCAGTAGAACCTCCACATCGGACTGCGAAGACTCAAACAGCAGACTCAGCCCCTCATCGAACGCATCCGGAAGCGTCTCCGTCCACGTAAGTACATTTCCCTCCTGCACAGGCTCAGTGTCCAGCAGAGTTGTCACCTCCGCGTCACCATCAAAATCCTTTTCCGTTGTATAGAACAGCCGTCCCAGAATCACAGCCAAAAAAAGTATTACCGCATAAAAGCAAAACATCAACTTTTTCCCTGCGGACATGATCGATTCCTCCCATTCTGCAAGCTTGCAAAATATTTCCGCTTCATATATATAAATACGTTTATTCGTGTCAGCAAACACCGCATCACATTATAAGTGTTCCGACGTTTTTTATCAAGTCTTTCTCACGGAATATACGAAATTGCGCGTGAAAAAACACGACATCAATCCAATTAATTTTAGTAAATTTTATAGTTTACCTTTTTCTATTATATGTGTTAAACTGTTTTAGAACATAGTGAGCCGCGCGCGGCTCCATTTATTTTAAAGAAGGGGGACCTGACTTGATTCGCACAATTTTAAAAGAAGTCAAAGAGTACAAGTGGGCGTCCATCGTAACGCCCATCTTTATGCTGCTCGAGGTGCTCATGGAGACGATGATCCCGTTTCTGATGGCCTCGATCATCGATGACGGTGTCAACATCGGGGATATCGGCCACATCTACCGCATCGGCGGGCTGATGATTGTCGTGGCAGCGATTGGCCTGTTTGCCGGCCTGGGCGGCGGCCGTTTCGGCGCGAAAGCATCCACCGGACTCGCGCGCAACCTGCGCTCCTCGATGTTCAACCACATCCAGACCTTTTCTTTTTCCAACATCGACAAATTCAGCACGGCCGGTCTGGTGACTCGTCTGACCACGGATGTCACGAACGTTCAGAACGCCTACCAGATGATCCTGCGCATGGCGATGCGCGCCCCGGCAAGTATGATCTGTGCGCTCGCGATGGCGTTTGCGATCAACGCACGCCTGGCATCGATCTATCTTGTGGCGGTGCTGATTCTGGGCGTGGTCCTTTTCTTTATCATCAGTCATGCGACAAAGTATTTCCGGCAGGCGTTCCCGAAGTACGACGAGCTGAACGCGTCCATCCAGGAGAATGTGTCCGCAATCCGCGTCGTAAAGGCTTATGTACGTGAAGATCACGAGACAAGCAAATTAAAGAAGGCGAGCGAGAACATCTACAAGATCTTCGTAAAGGCCGAGTGCAATATCATCTTTAACGCCCCGATCATGCAGTTCACGGTCTACAGCTGCATCCTGCTGATCAGCTGGATCGGCGCGAAGATGATCGTCGCGGATTCGCTCACGACAGGTGAGCTCATGAGTCTGCTCGCCTACTGCATGAATATCCTGATGAATCTAATGATGCTCTCGATGGTCTTCGTCACGATCTCGATGAGCACGGCCAGCATGGAGCGTATCTCCGAGGTGCTGGACGAAACGAGTGATCTGCGCAACCCGGAACACCCACTCACTGAAGTTCCGGACGGCAGCATTACCTTCCGCGACGTGGAGTTCTCCTACCATAAGGACAGTCAAGAACCGGTGCTCAAGGATATCGATCTCGAGATTCGTTCCGGTGAGACGATCGGAATCATCGGCGGGACAGGCAGCGCCAAGACCAGCCTGGTGAACCTGATCAGCCGCCTCTACGATGTCACCTCCGGCGAGATCCTTGTCGGCGGACACAATGTCAAGGATTACGACATGGAAGTCCTGCGCAACCAGGTGGCGGTGGTGCTGCAAAACAACGTCCTATTCTCGGGCACAATCTACGAGAACCTGCGCTGGGGCGACAAGAACGCGACCGACGAGGAATGTCAGGCGGCCTGTAAGCTCGCCTGCGCCGACGATTTCATCCAGGCCTTCCCGGACGGCTACAATACCTACATAGAGCAGGGCGGCACAAACGTCTCCGGCGGACAGAAGCAGCGCCTGTGTATCGCGCGGGCACTTCTGAAGAAGCCGAAGATATTGATCCTCGATGACAGCACAAGCGCCGTGGACACCGCGACCGACGCGCGGATCCGCAGAGCGTTCCGCGAGGAGATCCCGAACACAACGAAGCTGATCATCTCACAGCGCATCTCGAGCGTGCAGGACGCCGACCGCATCATCGTGATGGAGGAGGGCCGCATCCACGGCTTTGGCACACACGACGAACTGCTTGCGTCCGACAGTATTTACCAGGAGGTCTACGAGTCGCAGACGGGCGGCGGCGGAGACTTCGACGAGAAAGGAGGAGATTGATATGCCAGGACCAATGAACCGCGTCCCACGTGGACAGAAACCGACCGTGGACCATCCGGGCAAGCTTCTGATGCGGCTGATGGCATACATCTTCCGCGACTATAAAATTCATTGTGTATTTGTGTTCCTTCTGATCTTCGCGGGCGTCATCGCCAATGTGCAGGGCACTATGTTCACCAAGAGCCTGATCGACAACTATATCGCTCCATTCCTTCAGAGTGACCATCCGGACTTTTCGCCGCTCGCACATGCGATCGCGCGTGTAGCCTGCTTTTATCTGATCGGTGTCGTCTCCACCTTCGCGTACAACCGCATCATGGTGACGGTGACACAGGGCGTGCTGCGCAACCTGCGCGACGAGCTGTTTGAGCACATGGAGAAGCTGCCGATCCGCTATTTCGACACGCACCAGCACGGCGATATCATGTCCGTGTACACAAACGACATCGACACGCTGCGCCAGATGGTCAGCCAGAGTATCCCGCAGATCATCAACAGTGCGTTCACGATTGTCAGCGTCCTCATCAGCATGCTGATCCTGAGCATCCCGCTCACGCTTGTGACGCTCG
>CANQEB010000079.1 GCA_947594085.1 uncultured Lachnospiraceae bacterium
CCGCAGTACGGGCAGCGCGCGATGTAGTCCGACTTGCCCTTTGTCAGATAGCGCATGATATTCGCCTCCGTCTTCTCACGCTCCCGCTTCAGCCACTTCTCGTCGATGATCTTTCCCATGCGCTGGGAGAACTGGTAGTACAAATCGAGCTGCTTGTAATAGGTCTCGTACTGCAATATGCCCTGCCAACCCTTGCGCTCCAGCCGCGGCTTCGTGAGGGAAACGTCAGCTGAGTACGTCTGGCAATAATCCAGCCACAGATCCACCACACGGCGATCCTTAATATCGATCGGGCAAGTAATCATGCGGTAGAGCATGCGCTTGTTGTCGAAATCCTCGATCTGCCCTTTCACCTTGTAGGCCCGCTCGTACAGGAACAGGGCCTCGTCTACATTTTCCTTCTCGAACGGATCGGACGGCGCCACGGAACGCCAGACTCTTAGAATATCATCCAGCGGCTCGTCCAGATCCAAAAGCACCTGCGGAAATCCCAGGCTCACCTTCTCAATCGGTGGCTCCGGCTCCGCATATTTTTCTTTGATATAGGTCAGCTCATCTTCACCCATTGCCGTGATGTACCCGGTGTCATAGATACCGTACCGTCCCGCCCGGCCCGCGATCTGTTTGATCTCGCCGGTCTTCAGCGGCCGCCGGTCTGTCCCGTCGAACTTGTCCGCCTGCAGGAAGATAATACGCTTCACCGGAAGATTCAGCCCCATGCCAATCGCGTCGGTGGAGACGACTACCTTCGTCTTTCCGCTCGTGAACAGTCGCATCTGACGGCGGCGGATCTCCGGCGGAAGGCTCCCGTAGATGATGCTCGCGTTGACGCCGCACTCCTCGAGGCGTCCAGCCACGTCGAGCACCGATTTCTTGGAAAAGGTGATCAGCGCGTCGCCCCCTTGCACGTCGTCCGGAAACTCGAACGGCCTGTCCTCGAAGACGAGCTTCGTCTTGCGCTCGTAGCGATGGATCTCATAGGTGTCGCCACACAGCTCGATCAGATGCTTCAGCACCTCCTCGGCGGTCGGACTGGAGCAGACGTGGATCTCCTGCGCCTTCAGCCCGAGGATCGCCCGCGTCCACGAATGCCCACGCTCCGGGTCCGTCATCATCTGCGCCTCGTCGATCACTGCCACCTCATACTGCTCGTCGAGATCCGCCATCTCGATCGTCGACGCCGTGACGCGGCTGTCCGGCTCCTCAATACACTCCTGCCCGGTCAGCATTGTGCAAGGCACCCCAAAGTCCATCATGCGCTCGTACACCTCGAGCGCAAGCAGGCGCAGAGGCCCCAGATACGCGCCGTGGCTCACCAGCCTCAGTCGTTCCAACGCCTGGAAGGTCTTGCCGCTGTTCGTCGGCCCAATATGCAGAATGAAGTGCCTCTTCATCTCCAACGCCTCCGGGAATTCCAGCTCCGGGCGCGTCGGCACAAGATCAAGAATCTTGCTCTCCAGCTGAAAATGCACATACCTCGGATACAGCACGAAAAGCGGTTTGCTGCAGATCGCACCCGGCATCTGCCTCCTCAAAAACGCCAGAAACTCTCCGTTCAGAGCGTCCCGCTGCTGAGGAAGGAGCAGCCCTAGATCCAGCTGTATCAGCTTCGGAATCATGTCCTCGTGCACCATCCTCAGCACTTTCTCACGCTGCCTGCGCACCGCAAAAAACATGATATTCTTGATCTGCTTGTGATAATCCTCCAGGACATTGCTGCTCACGCGTGACGGCCTTGCCCCTTTCAGCGCCCGCCAGACACGCGCAGCGCGCCCCTCCAGATCCGGCAGGTTGCCCGGCCGCTTCTGTTTTCTTCTCGCCTGCATTTCATACTGTGAGATATAAAACTGTACCAGTTTTTTCGTCTGTATCATAATCTGCCCGTTCTCTTTCCCTTTCGCCATTGATACTTAGTATATATCAAAAAGCCTTTTCTGTTAATCATTTTCTGCAAAATAGTGCTCCCATCCGCGCACATTACTCTACTCGCTAAATCTCTGCATACAAATTTTCCATGCTATTTCATTGAAAAAGACGCCTTATAATGGTATACTTTTCCATGCACGGCGCACATCCCGCCCGTTCATTCGGGAAATGCCGCAAAACATGTCTTTTCAGTTTCAAGGAGGAAAAATGTTATGCTAGTTCCTGTAGTTCTGTTTATCGTTGGTCTGCTGCTGCTGATCAAGGGCGGCGACTGGTTTGTAGACGGTGCGACCGGGATCGCACACCACTTTCGCATCCCGGAGCTCCTGATCGGGGCGACGGTCGTCTCCATCGGTACCACGCTCCCCGAAGTCATGGTCTCCGCATCAGCGGCATTTTCCGGCCACAGTGAGATCGCCTACGGCAACGCAATCGGCTCCATCATCTGCAACACCTCGCTGATCGCGGCGCTCACGATCGCCATACGTCCCGGAAACGTCGACCGAAAGACGCTGATCTTCCCGGTACTTTTCTTCTTCGCGGCAGCCGTCTTCTATGCGTTCGTCGCCTACACAAGCGGACATTTCAGCCGGACTACCGGTCTACTCCTACTTGGACTTTTCGTCATTTATATGGTCTACACAGTGCTGCAGATGAAGGGGAACCGCACAGCTTCCGCTTCGGCACTAAATCCAGGCACCAGTAATGGAAATTCCGGGAAAAATGCCGCTTCGACGACATCTTCCGAGGCATCGCGACAGCAGGCAGAAGTCTCCGGGCCCGAGGAAGCAGAGAATTCCATGGGCAAAAACATTCTGCTGCTCGTCGTCGGAGCCGTTCTGATTGCCATCGGCGCAAGGCTGCTCGTCGACAACGGCACCCTGATCGCGCAGGCACTCGGCGTACCGGAGTCCGTGATCGCGCTGACCTTCGTCGCACTCGGCACCTCGCTGCCGGAGCTTGTGACCGCGATCACCTCACTCGCGAAGGGACATGGAGCACTCTCGCTCGGCAATGTCATCGGTGCCAACCTGTTCAATCTCGTGCTCGTGAGCGGTACCGCCATCACAATCGCCCCGTTCGACATCCCGCAGAGCTCTGTCGTAGCCGGACACAATGCCTCTCTGGCCGTCGACATCCCGGTCATGTTCTTCGTCATGCTGCTCATGACCGTTCCGACGCTTGTCCGCAACAAGCTGTCGCGTGTACAGGGAATTCTGCTTCTGTGCATCTATGCGGCGTACTGCATCTTCCAGTTTACAATGTAAGGCTTCATAAAGGTTCCGCTTAAAATGCCGCCCTTTTTGCCAAGGGCGGCAGATGTTTGAATCTCTTTTCCTGCAAGTCTCTATTTCACCGTGTAGACGTATTTGATCGTGCCATTCTTCAGGCTGTATCCAATCTTTTTGCCGTCACTTCTGAACCGGAGATACTCCGCAGACGTCTTTACCTTTTTTGCCTTTCCGGTCTTTATGGAAGCTGTCCATATCTCAGTCTCATTGTTTCTGAATACAATAAAGCAAAGATTGTTTTCCCCGATAGCGGGACCGTCAACGTAGCTGATTCCCTTTCCGTTTCCACCGAACATATCCCTGCCCAGATTGGTCTTTTTCTTTGCCTTTCTCATATACAGGTAATAAACCTGATTGTCCTGGTACAGAACGGCATTCTCATCCGCGTAGATCACGGAATACTTGCGCGCGTATTTCCCAAGGAAAGCATCGTTCTCAAACTTTTTGGTCTCCTTGTTGTACTTTTTTATCGCATCCTCCTGCTCAATATAGGTCGTCTCGGAATCTTTCCATACGCTTGTGTCAATATCCCCCGCCCCGAGTTTCAGATTCTTGGAAACCGTTTCCTTCTTTCCTGTCTCAAGATTGACCACTATCGCTTTCCCCTGCGCGTCAAAGAGCAGCTTTCCGTCCGCAAGTACCGGAGAATGGTCGCCGCCCCGCGCGATACCGAGCATTCCGTCAAAAGAGCACAGCTTTGCCGTTTTATGGTTTTTCAGATTAATGCTGTACACATAATTCGTGCTCTTCATATTTGACATATTCACATCACTGTAATGTCCATATAGCTTATTCTTATATAGAGCATCCAAGTAAAACAGCCCCTTGCTCCTGATCTCCGCGACCCTGGAAGACTTTCCAGCCGCCGTCATGCGATAGACCGTAAATCTGTTATCTGCAGCTGCCCCTGTGGATGTAACATAATAGAAATCCTGATCGGAATAAAGAGCATTCCAAAAATACCCCTTGACTGTCCCAACGGTCTTTCCCTTCCGAACCACTTTAAGTCCGTTCTGTATCTGATAAACCGAATAATTTTTCGTGTACAATTCCGAAGTGGAGCCTTTTCGCGGGAAGGTAAACTGCCTGTAGGTATTGTCCGCCCGTCCCGTCGCAGCCGGAAGCAGCAACACCGTGAGCAACAATGCCATAGAAAAGATTGTTTTTGTGAACCATTTCTTCAAATTATACATCTTTATTCCCTCCCTTTTGTTCATTCTTGCGTATCACTCCGCATTGTACCTATCTCCTGGAAAAACCTTTTGGATCACGCCGCGATCCTACACCGCCTATTGTATGCGGCGACACGTCACACTGCGGCCTGCTTGAAGATCGTTCCCTTATACCGCTCCAGCGCCGTCAGCACGATCATGCCAAAGATGCCGCAGGAAATCACTTCGCCGATCCCCACCGTCAACATCATGAACGGGATCGGAAGATTCACCCCGTACCCAAACCGCAGCACAAACGGCACGATCAGCGTGTTTGCAACAATCGGCGGCACCGGCGCAAGGTACCGGCTCTTTTTCCTAAGCAGGTATGTACCCACGGCTCCGAGCAGCGTCGCAATGCTGCCGAACGCAATATCCGCCGGAATTCCGCCGCCTAAGATGTTCGCGATCAGACAGCCGGCGAAAAGACCGGGGACGGCCGCCGGAGTGAAAAACGGCAAGACCGTCAGTGCCTCGGAGACGCGCACCTGCACCTCCCCGAAGGAAAACGGCGCAAACAGCATCGTCAGCACGACGTAGACTGCGGCGATCGCCGCCGCGTGGACAAGGAACAGTACTTTTTTGTCTTTCATATTCAGTTTTCTCCTTTAGTTTTGTTTTACGTCAGGAAGGTCTCGAACTGACGTTATTGATTTGCTGCAAAGCCCATGTTTTCGGGCAACTGCAACGCTAGAGAGTATAACACGGAATCAGTCAAAAGGCAAGAAAAGTATGAGATCGAATAGGAGGCGGTGATTAGCCGCCTCCCTTCAATGATTTTATTCGAAACTTTTCGTCAGATTGTTGCCTCTTCCCTTTTGTCTTAGCACGGGACGAAATGGAAAATCATTCAAGATGTTGAATTGTTACCTCTTTTCCCTTTGTCTTCGCCGCATTCTGAACATTCTCCGCAACAGTAACTTTGCCCTTTGCATCCGACCCGTAAAGTCCGATATTCTTTGCCTTAAATGTACCGCCCGTCACATTGATATTTCCGCTAAACGCAAGTAACATTGCTATGTCGGACTGTTTCGGAGCTTTCGACGTAAATTTGCCGCCGCTCACAGTTACCCTCGCCTCACCGTATGACTCCAGCATAGTCCATTCTGAAGTGAAGGTACCGTTCTTGACCGTTGTCTTGGCAACTGTTTCGGGGCCTTCTGTCCAAATGATGGGCCAATCCTGCTTGCTGATATACGTTCCGCCCTCGAGCGTGGCCGTACCGAAATTCAATAAGGTGCAAAAACATTTGCTACTGAACTTACAGCCCTTCTTCCCTTCCTTTACCGTGAGGGTCGCTCCCGTGCCATTCAGGAGACACTGCGTCCCGTCGAATGTGCCGCCGCTGACCGTCATCGTGCCCTTATTCATAATCAGCGTGGATTCCAAGTCCGTCTTTTCTTCCAGGCTTGCAAACTGGCCGCCCGAGATATTCAGGACTCCGGCATTGCTGATTTTCCCTTTGTATGTGCCGTTCCCGATGTTCAGCGTCACGCCCTTGCTTACCGTAAGGATGGTCCCCTTGGTGTCTTCGTGCGTGATCCTAGCTTTGGCAAACGTGACTTTTCCCTTCTTGACCAGCAGGCTTGTGCCTCTCTTGAGGGTAAGCGTCTTATTGTTGAAATTTATGGTGTATTTCTTGTTGGCATTGAGCTGCAGGTTTTGGTCGCATATTACGCTTTTCTCCAGCACAATGGTCTCATTGTTCTTTACTTTTTTGATCGCCGCAGCCAAAGAATCATATTTCTTCGAACCGATTGTCGCTACAGACGCGCCGCTTTCGGCCGCAGCCGGAATCCCGGAGAGTGCAATCAGTAAAAATACTGTCAGTAACTGCAATACCGCTTCATTTTCTTTCCCCCAATCATAATTATGATTATTTGCCTCTGTCCCGCAGAGTTGTATATGATTTTATATATAATGATTTGGTTAGAATAGCAAGCGATTTTGTATACGTCTAATTATTTAAATGTATATTTTTTGAATACATCCTGCAAGCGCCACGTCCCGGCTCATGCCGTCGTCATCGTACAACTCATACCGCGCGCCCCTGTCGGCGAAATGCACCAACTCCAGCTCATCCCAGTCCACATCCGCCACTTTCTCACCGCCCTGTGCAAGCGGAAGGATATGGCCCTTGCGGACGAACAACACGACCTCGTCAAGCGGGATCTCCACATAATGGTGCCCTGCCGGCAGAACCGTCTCCTCCACGATCTGCGCATTCCGGAAGCGCACAAGCTTCATCTCCTCCGGGAGATACACGGTCCTGCCGACCGCATTCTGCTCGTACACCGGCGCGATCATAATACTCTCGCCTATAAGTAGCTGATCCTCGACTCGGCGCGCGATCGGATCTTTCGGCCACACGAAGCCGAGCGGCCGTGCGTACATGCCGTCCGTCAGCGCCGCTTTCATGAACTCGCTGTAGATGTAGGGCAACAGCCGATAGCGCAGCGCCAGAATTCCCCGGAACGCTTCCGTATCCTCGAATTCGTACGGCTCCTGCCGTCTGGTTCCCATCGCGGAATGATTTCGCAACAGCGGCAGGAAAATCCCAAGCCCAAGCCAGCGCAGAACCAGATCACGCGTACAGTCTGAGCCGAAACCGCCGATATCCGCACCGGTGTACAGGAAACCGCACATGTTCAGCGAGGGCATCATCTTCAAATTCATGAGCAAATGTGACCACCACGATTTGTTGTCGCCGGTCCAGATGCCGCCATATCGATGCATACCGATGTAAGACGCACGAGAAAACAGCAAAATCCGCTTCTCCGGTTCCAGCTCCCCGAACGCCTCCGCTGCTGAGCGCGTCATGTAATAGCCAAACAGATTATGTACTTTATCATGGCGCACTTTTTGTCCCCGATAGTTATGATAGAAGCTTCGATAGTCCTCCGGATGATTCGAAAGGCCCTGTGTCAACTCCTGAAACTCAGAGAAAGTGTCCAGGTCCAGATTTCTTCCCTTGTAGGTCTCCAGTTTGTCAAACAACTTCTCCAGCCGTCTCTCTGAGTAGAAAATCGCAGGCTCGTTCATATCGTTCCAAAAGCCTTCGATTCCCATATCGAGCAGCACTTTGTATTTCCGCCCGAACCACCGTCCGGCCTCTTCGTTCAGCATGTCCGGGAAATGGCACCTGCCGGGCCAGACGCCGATGACAAACTCCTTCCCATCCTCGTCCTTGCAGAAGTATCCGTTCGCGATACCTTCCTCATAGACATCGTAGCCCGCCTCGATCTTCACGCCGCCATCAATAATCGGAACGAGCCGGATGCCCTGCTCCTTCATCTCCCCGACCAACTCCTCGAAATCCGGGAACGCTTCGCGGTCGACCGTAAAATCCTTGTACCGCTCCATATAATCGATATCCAGATAGATCATGTCCAGCGGAAGATGATGCTCGCGGTACTGCCGTGCCACCTCGCGCACCTCCTGTGAAGTCACATAACTCCAGCGGCTCTGCCCGACACCGAACGCCCACTTCGGAGGCAGGTAACTTCTGCCGATCAATTCGCGGAACTCGTGCACGATCTGTTCCGGGGCTGAGAGATCTTGTTCTCTCGTCTCACTCTCCGTCCGATTTTGCTCCTCGTCCGACCGCGCCATTTCTTTGTTCGGCTCGATCACATACAGATCGAATGCGTTGTCCTCCACCGTGATCCGCAGTTCATCATACTTCGTATAACCGATGTCAAAAGTCACCTTCGCAGGCGTGTCGATAAACAGCCCAAATGTCTCCTCTCCATCGATCAGGAGGAAATTGTGGGCGCCATAGAGAGAATGCACATCCTCATGGTGATGCGGAATATCCGTGCAATCGCTCACATAAATCCATCCGCGCTTGTTGATACCGCGCACGTTCTCGCCAAGTCCGTACACAATGTCGTCCTTTCCGAGATGGAATGTCAGCATCTCCCCATCCCAGGACAAATGCGGAAGCGCCGCGCTATCCTGCGCGCCTGCGCAGATCCCCACTTTGCATTCTCTATCCGTACTGTCTACAAGGTTTTTGTCGTCTTCGCCAATCTGACCTGCAGCGTCCTGTCGCAAACATATCCTCACTGCTTGTGGTTTCTCTAGCACAGCCTCTGTCTCCAGAGGATTTCCAAACACAAATCTTTTCACCATCTGTTTCTATACCTCTCCGTTCTTTCGTTTTTTTCTTCTGGGAAAACCTGCCAAATATCTGCCTCAGCCTTCCCCTCTTCCAAGTCTCTGGCGCACAATCTCATACATCAGCACGCCCGCAGCCACAGACGCGTTGAGCGAATCGATATTGCCCTTCATCGGAATTGCCGCCGAAAAATCACACTTCTCGCGCACGAGCCGACTAACGCCCGCTCCCTCACTTCCGATCACCAGACCGATCGGCCCGGTCAGATTTTGGCGATACATCGGCTCCGCGTCCATATCCGCGCATACAAACCAGATACCCTCTTTTTTCAGCTCCTCAATCGTGTTCCCGAGGTTCGTCACGCGCGCAACAGACGTGTAATTCAGCGCGCCCGCCGAAGTCCGCGCTACCGTCGCCGTCAGCCCGACCGCGCGGCGTTTGGGAATGATCACGCCGTGCGCGCCCGCCAGATTCGCCGTGCGAATAATCGCGCCGAGATTGTGCGGATCCTCGATATCGTCCAACAGGATCAGAAACGGATCCTCGCCCTTCGTCTTTGCCTCCGCGAGAATTTCTTCCACAGAAGCATATTCATACGCCGCCGCGTAGGCGATCACGCCTTGATGTCTTCCAGTCTGCGAGAGCTGATCCATGCGCTCCTTCGCCACGAAATCTATCACTGTATCGTGCTTCCTCGCCTCGCGTTTGATCGTCTGGATCGGGCCGTCCTGGCAGCCATCTTGAATCAACAGGCGGTCGATCGCCTTTCCCGCGCGAAATGCTTCGAGCACGGCGTTTCTGCCCTCGATGATGCGCGCATCCTCGCCGCCTGCCCCTTTCGATCTGTACTCCATACCTTCTCCTTTCTGAGTAGCATTCGTGTTTAATTCACATCATAGTAACTCCCGAACGCCCGAGGGGAATTGTCGATACCACGGCAAACACGTTCTCACTCGATTCGGCAACGCAGCGGTACTAAGCTCATGCTACGCATT
>CANQEB010000080.1 GCA_947594085.1 uncultured Lachnospiraceae bacterium
GCTATATCAGCTGGTATGAGTTCACGAAGGAGATCTTTCGTCAGGCTGCGGCACTCGGACACGAGGAATATCGCGAGGAGCGCCTGACTGTGATTCCGGTGACGACCGCCGAGTATGGAGAGTCGAAGGCGAAACGCCCGTTCAACTCACGCTTGGACAAGAGCAAGCTCACGGAGAACGGCTTCACCCCGCTTCCAACCTGGCAGGACGCGCTCGCGAGATATCTGAAGGAGATCGGACTCTGACGGCTGAATTATTTGGGACAGGACGTGTACACGCGGTATCAGAAGGAGATCGGGTTTTGACGACTGAATTATCTGTCCAGGGCAGAATGCGCTTACACAGTACCTGAAAGGGGTCGGGCTCTGACGCTGGATTTTGGTGACTAGAGCGCCGCGCAGGGACGCTACATACGGTATGTTATTTACAGAAGAGTGCCACGAAGATGAAGGCAGGAAATTGACGGCCACGTTCATCTTCTTGGCGCTCTTATTTGTGTAAGATGAAAACTGGTTCTTTGCTTAAGCCAAAAAATGGTTATCTGCCCGAGATGAAAATTCGATTTACAATGACCGCGTAATAGTATAAAATAGAACCAAAATTATAGAGCGCACATGATTCTATTGCGCTATAAGGAGGAGAAAATGGAGAAGAATTTAGATAAAATGTTTTTGTTGACTTATACGGCAGAGGGAGATGACGGGTTTTCGCATTCTCATCACGCGTGGTTTAAGACCGAGGCGGAGCTGAAATCGTTCGTGGAGACTGAGAAGGCGGAGGAGAAGAACGTAGAGGTAGATCTAGCAATTGAGATTCTTGAGTATCGTCCGGTCAGTCTGTAGAACGTGGGGATCTGTTCCGGTCAGTCTGTAGAACGCGAAAATTTGTTCCGGTTAGTCTGTAGAACGCGAGAAGCTATTCTGGACAGTGCACACTTTCTTACCAAATTGTAAAAAAAGTGAAAAAAGTCTATATTAATTGAATCGGTCTGTTTCGTATGGTATAATGTCCAAAAAAGAAAGATTACTGTGGCTCTTCAAAGCAGTTGGGGGACATTATATGAATATTTTGTTTTACCTTGTACCAAAAAGCAATGTAGCATACCTATATGATGATTATTCTCTTCGCCAGGCGTTAGAGAAGATGGAATACCACAAGTATAGTTCTGTACCGATTATCAGCCGCGCAGGGACTTATGTCGGGACGCTTACGGAGGGCGATGTACTCTGGGAAGTCTGCAGACAAGGAAGTTTTGACTTTCACAGCGCGGAGGATATTCCGATCCGCCGGCTTCGCCGTAGACGGGATAATCAGCCAGTCAATGTGAACTGCAACATTGAAGATCTTGTTATGACGTCACTGAACCAGAATTTCGTCCCGGTCATCGACGATAATGGCATCTTTATTGGTATTGTCACAAGGAAAAGTATCATAGATTATTGTTATAATCAATATAAAAAGCTTGTCTGATTTGTCAGCTTGTGATAGAATGTTACGAAAATGTAACGATCAGAAAGAGTGGAGTACTACATAATGAAGATCAAAGTGAAGATGTTGATTGTGATGTCTGTTCTGATGCTTGCAACCCCCTGGGGAGCGCAGTTGGCGATGGCGGAGGAGCAGAATCCTTATGTACAGGCAGAGCCGTCGGATAAACGTGGCCTTCAGACGGAAGACGGAGAAATTTTTTACTATGAAGATGACGGATATCGGGCGACCGGTTGGAAGAAAATAAAGAAAAAAATCTACTATTTCCGGACTGAGGGGACGGAGGCACCGATTGGTAGTGCGCTCACCGATCTTCAGACGATCGATTCTCATAGCTACTACTTTGATGAAGAGGGCGTTCTTCAGACAGGTTGGCAGACGATCGACGGGAGTCGGTATTATTTTGCTACGACAGGGGTGCTTGGAGAGATCGGACAGATGTATGTCGGCCTTCAGACGATTGGCACGTACCGTTACTTTTTTGACCCGGACGGTGAAATGAGGATCGGCTGGGTTAATTATAGTGGCAAGAATTATTATTTCACGAAGAAAAAGACGTCCGAGCAGTATGGAGCGGCGTACACCGGGTGGCAGACGATCGGGAAGGAGCAGTATTATTTCTCGGCGAAAGGTGTGATGAAGAGAAACCGCTGGATCAGCAAGAGATATTATGTTGACGACGATGGGAGAATGCTGAAGAGTTGCGTGACTCCGGACGGTTACCTTGTGGATGCCAGCGGACAGAAGCTGAGGATTGCGAACGGCTTTGTGAAAGTAGCTGGGAAGATGTACTACTACCTGAACGGAGAGAAGACGGTCGGCTTTAAGCGGATCAATGGGAAACTGTATTATTTCAAGCCAAATGGCACGCTCAAGGCCAGCGGCTGGCTCACCATCGGCAAGAAGAAATATTACATCCAGAACGCCGTGGTGCAGACTGGCTGGCACATCTGTGATGGGGCACGTTTCTATTTCAACACGAACGGGAAAATGGTGAAGAACAAGACGGTCGATGGCGTTCCCATCGGGGAGGACGGCAAGGCTCCGATATCAGTTCTTCTGATTTCCGGGCATGGACAGGGCGATCCGGGGGCTACGCAGGCTTACGGCTCGACAGTGTATCGGGAGGATTTGCTTACCCGCGAGTTTTCCACTTGGATCTATAAGTACCTTGAGGTTCTTGCCCCAGAGCTGAATGTAGTCATGTTTGATCAGAATTATGACTGTTTTCAGATTCTGGCTGGCCGAAAGACCGGCCCGAGACCGAATTTTAAGGCGTACGATTATGTCCTTGAGATTCATTTTAATGCGACAGGAGCGGCAAACAAGGATGTTACGGGAAATGGAAGCTGTAAGGGTGTCAGCATGTATGTCAATTCGGCGAAGACGGACACCACGATCGATAAGATGATTGTTGCGGCTTTGTCCAGGGCTGTCAATTTCCCGATACGGACGGGAGGGGATGGGATTTCGTATTCCTCCGGACTTCTAAACGCCAGGACGATTCAGGGACAGGGAGTGTCTTATGGACTTCTCGAGACGGCATTTATCGATGATCGCGACGATATGAATGTGTACAACAGCAAGAAGTATGTCATGGCGAAGGCGGTAGCGACTGCAATTAAAGAGTATTTTGGTACTCTGGGGTAGATGCCTTACTGTGTGGAGGCTTTGTGAATTGTTGAGAAACTTTTGAGATATTATTGAGAAGACAGGAGCAAATGTGTGTATGAAAAAGAGAGTTTTATCATTGCTGGTAGACAATACTTCCGGTGTGCTTAGCCGAGTGGCCGGCATGTTCAGCCGCCGTGGCTACAATATTGACAGTCTCACCGTGGGTGAGACGGCGGATCCTCGCTATTCCCGCATGACCGTTGTGGTGTCGGGGGATGAGCAGATCCTGGATCAGATCACAAAGCAGCTGGCGAAGTTGATCGATGTGGTGGATATCAAGATTCTAGAGAATGAGACGAGCGTGAGCAGAGAGCTGGTGCTGGTCAAAATCCGTGTGGACGCGGATGACAGGCAGGCTGTCATCGCGATTGTGAATGTGTTCCGCGGCAATATCATCGATGTGGGGACGGATTCTCTGATTGTGGAGCTTACCGGCCAGCAGTCCAAGCTTGACGCGTTTCTGCGGCTGCTGGAGGGCCATGAGATCCTTGAGCTTGCGCGGACAGGTATCACAGGTCTTTCCCGTGGCACGGATGATGTGCGCTATCTGTAGAAGATGCTGCATTGGCGGGGGATATCGCAGCGGCAATACCGAACAGGCGCAGGCAAAGATCCGGTTCTGGAAGCTGCGGAAATGTGCGCTTGATCCCCGGCGAAGATAAGTCGACCAAAAAATAAGAAGTGAGGAACAAAGATATGGGTATGACAATGACTCAGAAGATTCTGGCTGCTGCTGCCGGGCTGGACCATGTGGAGGCAGGGCAGCTGATCGAGGCGAAGCTCGACCTGGTGCTTGGGAACGATATTACATCTCCGGTCGCGATCCATGAGATGGACAAATTTACCGAGGACAAGGTTTTCGACAAAGACAAAATTGCGCTTGTCATGGATCATTTTATTCCGAATAAGGATATCAAGTCCGCGGAGCACTGTAAATGTGTGCGCGAGTTTGCGTGCAAGCATGATATTACGAATTATTTTGATGTAGGACAGATGGGAATCGAGCATGCGCTGCTTCCGGAGCAGGGATTGACGGTAGCCGGTGATGTGATTATCGGTGCGGATTCGCATACATGCACCTACGGCGCGCTTGGGGCCTTTTCCACAGGGGTTGGAAGCACGGATATGGCGGCCGGGATGGCGACGGGCAAGGCATGGTTTAAGGTGCCTTCGGCGATCAAATTCAATCTGGTCGGCAAGCCGGCAAAGTGGGTGAGCGGCAAGGATGTAATTCTCCACATCATTGGCATGATCGGCGTAGATGGCGCCCTGTACAAATCAATGGAGTTTGTGGGGGAGGGCATCGCAGAGCTTTCGATGGACGACCGCTTCACGATTGCGAATATGGCAATTGAGGCCGGCGGGAAGAACGGGATCTTTCCGGTGGATGACAAGGCGATCGCCTACATGAAGGAGCATTCGAAGAGAGAATTCAAGATTTATGAGGCAGATGCGGACGCTGTGTACGACGAGGAGTACACGATTGACCTGAGCAAATTGCGCCCGACGGTGGCATTCCCGCATCTTCCGGAGAACACGAGAACGGTGGATGAGATCACAGAGGAGATCACAGTCGATCAGGCGGTGATCGGCTCCTGCACGAATGGGCGGATGGATGATTTGCGCACAGCGGCGGAGATCCTGAAGGGCCGCAAGGTGAAGAAGGGTGTGCGCTGCATTGTGATTCCGGCGACACAGGCGATTTACCTTCAGGCGATGGAAGAAGGCCTTCTGAAGATCTTTATAGAGGCGGGCGCTGTGGTCAGCACTCCGACATGTGGGCCGTGTCTGGGCGGATATATGGGAATTCTGGCGGATAAGGAGCGCTGTATCTCCACGACGAATCGCAATTTTGTAGGCAGGATGGGACATGTTGGCTCAGAAGTTTACCTGGCGAGTCCTGCAGTGGCGGCAGCGAGCGCTGTGGCGGGAAAGATCACTTCGCCGGACACATTGTAGATAGAGGAGGGAATCAGATGAAAGCAGCAGGAAGAGTGTTCAAATATGGGGATAATGTTGATACGGATGTCATTATCCCGGCGCGTTATCTCAATTCCTCTGATCCAAAAGAGCTTGCGACGCATTGCATGGAGGATATCGACAAAGACTTTGTGAATAAAGTGCACAAGGGAGACATTATTGTGGCCGAGAAGAATTTCGGATGCGGCTCATCGAGAGAGCATGCGCCGATTGCGATCAAGGCCGCAGGAGTGAGCTGTGTGATCGCTGAGACGTTCGCGCGTATATTTTACCGCAATGCGATTAACATCGGCCTGCCGATTATAGAGTGCCCGGAGGCATCGAAGGGAATCGAGGCGGGCGATGAGGTCGAGATTGATTTCGACAGCGGCAAGATTTACAATCGCACCAAGGGCACGAGTTTTCAGGGACAGGCATTTCCGGAATTTATGCAGAAGATTATCAAGGCAGAGGGCCTGATCAATTACATCAATCAGGCGTAGACAGACAGTTGAGCCGCCTCGGCGCGTTTGGATTTTCCGGCGCATCGAGGCGATTGCTTTGCGTACAATTATATGGAAAACTTGTAATAGAGAAGGTAACTCCGGCATACTGTAAAATAGAGTGACATTCTGTGACTATGCGACTATGGAACGATCATATTATTTTAGAGGTGCCGGATGGATAGAAAGAAGTGGAGGCTTCGTGCGCTGGCCGGAATGCAGACGTTGGCGGCCGTGGCAATCGCAGGTACAATTCTATACTTGCTGTATCGTTACGTGCAGTACGGAGAACGGTTCGCGCGGGAGACCGGATCGAGTCGGAAGACAGAGACGTTAGATTCGACAGCCCCCGAGCCAGAGACTGATGAGACGGGTCAGCCGTCACGGACAATCCGCGTGTGTATCCTGACAGACGATTTTTCCGGAGAATACCACGACGATGTTATATTGACTTGTGAGAAGGCATTTACGATCCAACTGGACGGGAAGCGCCTCAAGAAGAGGAAAACGTACAGGGTAACTGCGTCGGAACTGCGAGAGGGTCAGGTCCTGAAGATTACCCAGGACGAGAAGGAGCCGCTCGTGGTGGAGAGCCTGAAGCGTGCGGAGGGTCATCCAAAGTATGCCGGGACACTTTGGCTGTACCGTGAAGTAGAAGGGATTGTGATGGTGAATGAACTCCCGTTGGAGGAATACCTGTGTGGGGTTGTTGCGAGTGAAATGCCATCAGATTATCCAGAGGAGGCGCAGAAGGCGCAGGCAGTCTGTGCGAGGACATATGCTTGTAACTGTATCCGGAATGCGCGGGGCATGAATGTGCAGGAGGGCACGGAGAATAGTTCACAGGAAATCCTGGAAGAGGTTGCGTGGAGTACCCCGGCAGCGGATTTAGATGACAGTGTAAACTATCAGGTGTATAATAATTATCAGGCGACCAGGCAGTCGAGAGAGGCTGTGGAAGCGACAGAGGGTGAAATCTTACCTCTCGATGAGATTCAGTACTATTCGACGTCCTGTCAGTCGGAGCAGAGAGCTGATCTGAACAGTGATGAATCGTTCCGGGATTTTTTGTCACAGGAGCCGGAAGCAGGATCGGAATATGATTCGCCGTGGCTGCGATGGGAGGTGACGCTTCCTGCGCAAGATATTTTGCAGGCGCTTTCGGGCAGATATGGATGGCAGGCGGACAGGATCGATGAGATATGCGTCGTAAAGCGTGCCGGAAATGGCCAGGCACAGAAGCTTGAAGTGCGATGTGGGGATGCGACAAGACTGATCGAGGGAGAGTATGCCATACGGCAAGTGCTGTCTCCAGCGCAGACGACGATTCGATTGCGGGATGGGGAGGAGAACTCCGGAATGCGTCTTTTGCCGAGCGCGTTCTTCTGGCTGGAGCCAGTCAGAGTGCGGGAATCTGCAGAGACACTGGGACCGGAGGAAGACGTGCTCCCAATCGACAAAGTGGTGCTCCATGGGGGTGGCTACGGGCACGGTATCGGGATGAGCCAGTGCGGTGCGGCGGCTATGGCGAAGAAAGGACTGGACTATCGGGAGATTCTGGAATATTATTATCAGTGTGAGGTGTCCGGTTAATTACTGCGGAGGAAAGAGCGTGTGGGGAAGAATTTTTTGATGAGACTGAAAGATCTGATCTTCAGGTTTATGTATAAGATGGATAAAGACCGCGTCAGGGCGCACTCAGCTGAGGCCGCGTTTTTCATTATCATGAGCTTTTTCCCTGTGCTAATGCTGCTTTTGACGCTGGTACAGTTCACGCCGATCACGCAACAGCAGGTGCTGACCACGATCGAGGACATTACGCCGATGGGAATGATTGAATTCCTGGAGCCGATTGTCGACGCGATCTATAATCAGCCGATCTCGGTCATTTCCTGGACGGCGATCGCAGCGCTCTGGACGGCGGGAAAAGCTATCATGGGACTGGCAGACGGAATGAATTCTATCTGTGGAGTACAGAAGACCAAGAATTATCTGGTGACGCGGATTCGGGCGGCTTTCTACATGATCCTGATGATCCTCGCGCTGATTTTGAGCCTGGCGATTCTGGTGTTCGGATACAGTATTCAAGAATATTTGACCAGACATTTTCCGAATATAAGCAAGTATACCGGAGATTTGCTGGTGACGCCGATGGCGATTGCACTTCTTGTGCTCATCTTACTGTTTGTTGTGTTGTATACTTTTTTGCCAGATGTGCGGCAAAAGTTCTTCGGACAGTTTCCCGGAGCGGTGTTCGCTGCGGTTTCATGGGCGGTGTATTCCTACGGCTTTTCCCTTTACCTCGATTATGCCGGAAGCATGTCGGTAATCTACGGCAGCTTGACGACGCTTGTGGTCGTGATGTTGTGGCTCTACGGCAGTATGTATCTGTTATTTATCGGGGCGGAGATCAACCATTACATCTCACAGCCCGAGATGTTTCCACTTCCAGAGGAAGAGGCACAAAGCCTCGACAATTGATTTATGACACTATAATTAAAAATTCACTTGACAGGAATTCTGGTTATGGCTAGAATAGAGATTAATTGAAATTCAAAGGCAATGAAGGTGCACAGTAGAGAACTGTTTTCCGACAGAGAGGGCGTGTCGTTGGCTGGAAGCGCGCCTGGGTTCAGGCAGGGATCGAATTTCACACCAGAGCCGCGGTTTTGAATAGACTGCGACCAGAGCAATGATGCAAGGGGCGTCTCGATTGAGAGTTGCCGTTGTCCCTGCGTGATACAGGTATAAAAATATTTGTAGACGCTGCTTTGCTCACAGGACGTAGTAGGAATCGACGTTGGCGCACGTTACGCGCGTTGAGTGCCTGTCTGCGGACAGGAATCAGGGTGGTACCACGGATCAGACTTCGTCCCTATGCGGGAGGAAGTTTTTTTATGCAGACCCGCGTGTGGAAATCAGTTGCTGTCGCAACACACGGGTCGCGCGGCGAGCAGGGAGAAGCATCCCTGTCCAAATGCAAAACAGAAAAGAAAGGACGAATACCATGAAGGAAAAATTGCAGGCAATCAGAGAGGAGGCGCTTGCCCAGATTGAGAAGGCGGTTGACCTGGACAAGCTGAACGACGTCAGAGTCAGTTTCCTCGGCAAGAAGGGTCAGCTGACGTCTGTACTCAAGAGCATGAAGGAGGTCGCCCCGGAGGAGCGCCCGGCGTTCGGCCAGCTCGTCAACGAGGCGCGCGCGCAGATCGAGCGTGTGCTGGATGAGACAAAAGAGAAATTGGAGAGACAGGCGCTGGAACATCGTCTCAAGGAAGAAGTCATCGACGTGACGCTCCCGGCGAAGAAGAACAATGTCGGGCATCGCCATCCGAACACGATCGCGCGCGAGGAGGTGGAGCGCATCTTCATCGGCATGGGCTATGAGGTGGTCGAGGGCCCGGAGGTGGAGTACGACCTCTACAATTTTGAAAAGCTGAATATCCCGGCAAATCATCCGGCGAAGGATGAGCAGGATACCTTCTATGTGACAAAGGACATCGTGTTGCGCACGCAGACCTCTCCGGTGCAGGCGCGCATCATGGAGCAGGGCAAGCTGCCGATCCGCGTGATCGCGCCGGGGCGTGTGTTCCGTTCGGATGAGGTGGACGCGACGCACTCGCCATCCTTCCATCAGATCGAGGGCTTGGTTGTGGACAAGAACATCACGTTCGCGGACCTGAAGGGGACGCTGGAGCAGTTCGCGAAGGAGCTCTTCGGAGAGAACACGAAGACGAAGTTCCGCCCGCATCATTTCCCGTTCACGGAGCCGAGCGCGGAGATGGATGTTTCCTGCTTCAAGTGCGGTGGAAAGGGCTGCCGTTTCTGCAAGGGCGAGGGCTGGATCGAGATCCTCGGCTGCGGCA
>CANQEB010000081.1 GCA_947594085.1 uncultured Lachnospiraceae bacterium
GAAGTTCATCGTAATCCCCAAGCGTCTCTGTAAGATCGATATCCTGAATGAAGCTCTCGGACACATTGTCAACTGAAATCTTATCTTTCAGGGTAAGTTTCCCGCCGAGCGCATCGAGCGCCTCCTTCGTACCGACCAGGCTCACGGTCTCCGGCATCACTGACACTCCGGCCAAGCGATACCCTTCCACTGGAGTCCCTGTAACTTCCGCCTCTACGTCGATGTCATTTCTTACCTCCCACAATGTCACATCCACCATGACCGAATTCTCAGCGAGAAGCACTCCGGTGGAATCCTTCACCTGAAGACGGTTCATCTGCATCGCGTCGCCATTCTTGTCATATACATTGATCGTCGCACTGATCCTCTGGTCATTGCTGATGCGCGTCACATTGGCGGACGCTACAACCTGTCCAATACGGTTAAGCATGCTCTCTGGTCCGGCGATCTGCACAGTCTTGCCCTGCACAATCTCAGTTTTGCCTATCTCATATCCTTTCTCCGGCTGTCCCGTCACCGATACATTGACAACAAATTCGCTCTGCTTCCTCTGCTCAAGCTTCACCTTCATCGAGGAAGGAACAACCTCTATTTCGTCCCAGCTTACCGCAGGATTATTGCAAGTCACGGAAAGCGGAACGGTATTCATTTCGTTCAGGTTCTCCAGATCAGCCGTAACGGTAAAATCGCTCTGCGTGAGTCGATCCAGAACACTGCTGCGCTCTGTGACCTTCAGCATGACCGATTCCTCGGAGATAATATCGTATACCTTGTCGATTTCTGTTACGCTCTCTCCGTTGACGACCTGAATCTGTATATCCCGAAACACTCTTGAACGTGTTGGGTTATTTATATTATCAATCAAAATCCAGATCAGGAAAGCCACGACGAGCGACAACAGCTTCAGGCTCAGGTTGCGCGTCCATTTATGCTTCATTTTTGTTCCAACCCTTCCAGAATTTGAATTTCTTAGGTGTCACTGTCTTATTCTGGAGAACGACAAGCTGTTCTCTCAACTTCTCCTGAGAGATATTTCTTGTAAGTTCTCCCTTGTATGCAACAGAAACCCATCCCGTCTCCTCGGAGACAATCACGGTAAGAGAATCTGTCACCTCGCTGATGCCAACGCCCGCTCTATGCCTCGTCCCGAGTTCCTTGCTGAGCATCATGTTATCTGAGAGCGGCAGATAACACGTTGCCGCAGTGATGCGGTTGCCCTTCACGATAACCGCCCCGTCATGCAGCGGAGTATTGTGCTCAAAAATGTTAATCAAGAGCTGGCTCGTCACTACAGAATCAAGAATGATTCCGGTGCGCTCATACTCATCCAGGCGAATATTCTGCTCGATTACGATGAGTGCCCCCGTCTTAACCTTTGCCATCTCAAAAGTCGCCTTGACAATCTCATTCACAGTCCTATCGCTGAACAGCTCCGATTTCTCTTTGGTATCCAGCACCGGAAACAGCGAAGTAAAGATCTGCTGCTCACCAATTCGCTCCAGTGCTCGCCGCAGCTCCGGCTGAAAAATAACCACTCCGGCAATGATCGCGATATCAATCGCCCTGCTCACAATATAAATCAGCGTGTCCATCTGAAGCAGATACACAATAGATACACAGACAACAAGAACCATGATGCCCTTAAGCAGAGTCCACGCTTTCGTGTTCTTGATCCAGAGCAAAATACTGTATACAAGAAAAGCCAGAATGATAATTTCCAGCACATTCGTAAATGTAATTGTTGAGATCGGATCTGTGAACCAGGTCAAATAATTTCGAAACCACATCCTGATCGTGCTCATACTGGCTTCTCCTTTCCTGAAAATTTGTAAGCTGTGCTTATTTAAACAATTATATCACACTTTTCTGTCTGTGCATACCGCCTTTTTTCCTTTTCCGATACATAAAACGACAAAAAATATAGATTTTACACCACATTTTCGCAGGACACGGCTAACTTCGTCTACCGTGCTCCCTGTCGTGTATATATCATCTACCAAAAGAACACGACTGACCGCTGGAAAAGCCTCACACGCTGCAAAGCTCCCTCGCAAATTCCTAAGCCTTTCTTTCCTTCCAAGCGTCTTTTGCGAGCGCACCACCCGCGTACAGCGCAAAAGATCTTTTCTCACAGGAATGCCCGTCAATCTGCCGATTTCATCTGCCAAAAGCTCTGACTGATTGTATCCTCTTCTTCGCCGCTTCCTGGGATGCATCGGAATTGGGATGATGATCTCGGGGCTCCATCGCGGAAGATACCGTGCAAGCGCTCTCGTCATCGACTCCGCAAAAAACGGTACATAGTCTCGCCGATTGGATGACTTCATGCGATATATAGAATGCCTCATTGCACCCGTGTACACAAAAGCTGCGGATCCGCGATCATAAAAATGCTCCTGCCTTCTGCAATCTTCGCAGTATTCCTGGCTCTCATCCCCAACCGGCTTGCCGCATTTCATGCATACCGGCTCCTCCACCCACGGCAGAGCTTTTTCACAGGAGGCACAGCACCGTTTTGAGGCAGGTGCAGAAATTTTCGGTACCTGGCTGCACTCCGTCCTTCTTGACCGTATATCGTCCCACGGGAAGGCAAGCACTTCATCACAAATCGGACAGCGCAGCGGATACAAAAAATTCAATATAATTTTTTTAATCAATCGGTTTTCCCTGTTCTCTCCCCAATCACCGACATCTGTGCTTCTCACCCAGTCCATGAAACCGGCTGATTTCTCTTCTGGTAAATTCCCTGCAAACCGGGCTTCCTCACCCAAGGCCTCCCCGGATATCCTCCTCCGTCAACTCGCAGATCCGCTCAGCTAAAGAGGAATACCGCTTCTGCTCCATCGTGTTGTCGATCATCTGCTCAAATGTCTCCGAAGCACCCACAACCGTCACGCATCTGCGCGCGCGCGTCACTGCAGTATACAGCAGATTGCGGTTCATGAGCATTCGCGGCCCACTTAAAAGAGGAATCACAACTGCCGGATATTCGCTTCCCTGTGACTTATGGATCGTCACCGCATAGGCAAGCTCAAGCTCATCCAGACCAGAATATGTATATTCTACCATGCGATGTTCGTCAAATTCAACTGTCACGCGCTCTGTGTAGCGGTTAATCTCACGGATGACTCCCATGTCTCCATTGAAAATTCCAACGCCTTTTTCAATCGGAATCCCATACCGTCCACGGATTTCCCACTCAATCTGGTAATTGTTCTTGGTCTGCATAACCTTGTCGCCCTCGCGAAATGTCTGTCCATTCTGCTCATGCTCGCACTTATCATGATCGGGCGGATTCAGGTACTCCTGCAAAATACAGTTCAGCCTCTCCACACCGAGCAAACCCTTGCGCATCGGAGTCAGAACCTGTATATCAAACGGCGCAGCATCCACATAGCGCGGCAGCTTGTCTCGGATCAGTTGGATCATAACACTTATAATCACATTGGCATCATACCGCTTCAAGAAAAAGAAGTCTCTGCTCTTATTGTCGAGCGTCACCTGTTCGCCCCGATTGATTTTGTGCGCGTTCACAACAATATCACTCTCAGAGGCCTGACGAAAAATCTTGGTCAGGCACACCACCGGTACCTTTCCCGAGTCTATAATATCCTTCAGCACACTCCCGGGCCCTACCGAAGGCAGCTGATTTCGGTCGCCAACCATAATCAATCGTGTCCCAACCGTAATCGCATCCAACAGCGCATGCATCAGGTAAATGTCAACCATTGACATTTCATCAATGATAACGACATCTGCGTCAAGCGGATTCTGCGCATTTCTTGAAAAGCCATCTGCGCTTCCATCCTGCGCCCCCGATATTTCCAGCATTCGATGGATCGTCTTTGCCTCATACCCGGTCGCTTCCGTCATGCGCTTGGCAGCGCGGCCAGTCGGAGCGGCCAGAAGAATCCGCAAACCCTCCGACTCAAAATAAGAAATCAGCGTGTTGATTGTCGTCGTTTTTCCGGTACCGGGGCCTCCTGTAATCACAAGCAGACCACATCGCACAGACTCGACCACTGCTTTTTTCTGCATCTCGTCCAGGTAGGTACCCGTCTCTTTTTCGATCGCCGCTATTTTCCTCTGAATCGTCGATTCATCGATTTCCCCGGCGATATTGAGATCACACAGCATACGCGCCGTGTTTAACTCTGTAAAATACGCGGATGCGCTGTACACGCGCTCCTCCGCCTCCCGTTTTATGATAATCTTGCGCTCGATCCCCAAATCCATCAAATACTGATCAATATCATCAAGCGGCACACCGAGGAGTTCGCCTGCCTTATACATGAGCTGCTCCTTCAGCAAAAAAATATGCCCCTCTCCTCCTGCCTGCTGGAGAACATAAAAAATCGCACATTTCACGCGATATTCAGAGTCTGCATGGACGCCTGCGCGCATCGCGATTTCATCTGCAATGCGAAAGCCCACCCCATCTATGTCTTCGGCGAGCTGATAGGGGTTCTCCTGCATCACACGATACAGTGCCTGTCCATACTGTTGATAGATTTTGACTGCCAAAGATGTCGTGATCCCATACTGCTGCAGAAAGATCATTGCCTTGCGCATATCGCGCTTCTCGTACACCTGCTGCGCAATTTCACGTGCCTTCTTGTCACTGATGCCCTTGATCTCTGCCAATCGCTCCGGCTCCTCTTCGATGATCCGAAAGGTATCCGCTTTAAAGTGGCGTACGATCCTGGCCGCAAGAGCGGCCCCGACACCCTTAATCGCCCCAGAACCAAGATACCGTTCTACCGACTCGTCATCCTCAGGCATCTTGACCGTGCAAGTTTCAATTTTGAACTGCTCTCCATATGACGGATGTGATATGTACTGCCCAGTCAACTCGACTTTTTCTCCTTCGCCGACATAGGAAAGCATCCCAACACAGGTAACTTCGTCCCCGTCTACAGTCAGATTCATGACCGTATAGCCGTTGTCATTGTTTCGAAAAATAATGTGATCGATATATCCTTCCAGTTTTTCCATGTTCCTCCAAGCAAAGTGCTGTCCTTTATTATATTGCCTCTGTTTTGCCAGTGCATATCAATCCCCGCACGCAATTACAAATATGGGACGCAGCCCACCGGACCTCGTCCCACCCTGTCATTACTCTACAACCTTGCCGTCCGAGGCCGTCAGCTCTACAAACCGTCCAGTCCCAACCGCCACAACTGTCATCGGATCCTCTGCGGTCATCGTGTTGATGCCAGTTCTCGCCTCGATCAGCTCTTCAAGTCCGGAGAGCAACGCTCCGCCGCCCGTCAGAACGATTCCCCGATCGACTACATCTGCCGCTAGCTCCGGTGGAGTGCGCTCCAACACACTGTGCACTGCATCGACAATCTGACTTGTCACTTCCTTGAGTGCGTCCCGCGTATCCTCCGAAGTGACACGAATCGTCTTCGGCAGTCCAGTCACGATATCGCGCCCCTTGACCTCCATCACCTTCGGCTCCGGCTTCTCAAATGCAGTCCCAATCGAAATTTTGATCTCTTCGGCCGTCTGCTCACCAATCATCAAGCCATACTTCTTCCGGACATATTTCACAATCGCGTCATCAAAATCATCGCCTGCAACCTTGAGTGAGGCACTGACAACAATACCGTCCAGCGAGATCACCGCCACATCGCAGGTACCGCCTCCGATATCGACAATCATATTCCCGCAGGGACGAGAGATATCGATCCCTGCCCCAATTGCCGCCGCGATTGGCTCTTCGATGATGTGCACTTCCCTGGCTCCCGCCTGGTACGTCGCGTCCTCCACGGCCTTCTTCTCCACCTCGGTGACACTGCTCGGCACACAGATGCTGACCCGCGGCTTGCGGAACGACATCCTTCCGATCGCCTTTTGAATGAAATGCTTCAGCATCTGCTCTGTCACTGTGTAGTCCGAGATCACGCCCTTGCGCATAGGACGAACAGCTACGATATTTCCTGGAGTCCTGCCGAGCATCAGCCGCGCTTCCTCCCCGATCGCCTTGATCTTGTTCGTGTCCCTGTCGTACGCAACCACCGAAGGCTCTTTCAGCACGACTCCTTTTCCCCTGACATATACTAAAATACTGGCTGTACCCAGATCAATTCCGACATCTGTAGCTGGCATTGTCTCCTGCCCCTTTCGATTCATTCAATTTATTTGAAACTGTAAACAGATCCGTTCCCCTGACGCTGACTTCCCTTATGGTTCCATTACAGAGTCCGCAGACGGATTCTGTAATATGTAGTATAATACAAAATTCCAAAATTGGAAATTCTTTTTTCAGCCGAAAGGATTTCTTAATTAATTTTTCTCTTTTTTTATAAAGTGAACATAATTTGGACACATTTATTTTTTAAACTATACACGTATCAACGAAGAGTTGATATATTTCATAACTCACACTTGGCAGCTCCCACACGCTGCCAAGTACTCCCTCAAACATTTTCAACCCAAATTTTTCTCTTTCCTGGAATAGTCTGACTTCGGTCAGACTTTTTCCTTTGTTTCGGCCAGACCTTCCCGAAGTCCGTGAATTACACTGCACCTCACGCTTACTGAAGATATTTCTTCACGTACTGACCTGTGTAGGACTTCGGATTCTTTGCCACTTCCTCCGGCGTACCTTCGGCGATCACAGTACCGCCGCGGTCTCCGCCTTCCGGTCCCATGTCGATGATGTAGTCCGCCGTCTTGATCACGTCGAGGTTGTGCTCGATCACGATCACGGTATTGCCGCCCTCGGCCAACCTATGCAAAATGTCAACCAGCTTGTGCACGTCCGCGAAATGCAGGCCGGTCGTCGGTTCATCGAGAATATAGATCGTCCGCCCGGTGCTGCGTCGGCTCAGTTCAGTCGCGAGCTTGATCCGCTGCGCCTCTCCGCCCGAGAGTGTTGTCGACGGTTGTCCAAGCTTGATATAGGACAAACCGACGTCATTCAGCGTCTCGATCTTCCGATAGATCGACGGGATATGCTCGAAGAATTTCAGAGCCTCCTCCACCGTCATATCCAGAACGTCATAAATGCTTTTTCCCTTGTATTTCACATCCAACGTCTCACGGTTGTAGCGCTTGCCGTGGCAGACCTCGCACGGCACATACACATCCGGAAGGAAATGCATCTCGATCTTCAGGATGCCATCGCCGGAACATGCCTCGCAGCGACCGCCTTTGACATTGAAGCTGAATCGCCCTTTCTTGTAGCCGCGTGCCTTTGCGTCTGCTGTAGCCGCGAAGAGATCGCGAATCTGATCGAATACGCCTGTGTACGTGGCAGGATTCGAGCGCGGCGTACGCCCGATCGGCGACTGGTCGATATTGATGACCTTGTCGAGCTGCTTCTCCCCGAGGATATCGCTGTGCTTCCCCGGAATCGTCCGTGCGCGGTTCAGGTCCCGCGCCAGCCGCTTGTAGATGATCTCGTTCACGAGAGAGCTCTTGCCGGAGCCTGATACGCCGGTCACGCAAGTCATGACGCCCAGCGGAAATCGCACATTGATTTTCTTGAGGTTGTTCTCCTGTGCACCGCGCACCTCCAGCCAGCCGCTTGGCTTCCTGCGGACTTTCGGAACCGGGATCTCGAGCCGCTTGCCGAGATAAGCCCCTGTAATTGACTCCTTGCAGTTGATAATGTCCTGCGCCGTGCCCGTCGCGATCACCTCGCCGCCGTGTTCTCCAGCGCCCGGACCGATATCCACGATATAGTCCGCCGCGTACATGGTGTCCTCATCATGTTCTACTACGATGAGAGTATTTCCCAAATCACGCAGATTATTCAAGGTGGCGAGCAGCTTGTCATTGTCTCTCTGGTGCAGGCCGATACTCGGCTCATCGAGAATGTAGGCGACTCCGACAAGACCAGAGCCAATCTGCGTCGCGAGGCGAATCCGCTGCGCCTCACCGCCCGAGAGCGTCCCGGTGGCACGCGCCAGACTCAGGTAGTCCAAACCGACGTCCACCAGAAAGCGAATGCGGGCGCGGATCTCTTTCAGGATCTGGTGTCCGATCAGCTCCTGCTGCTTTGTCAGCTCCATATGCTCCAAAAATACCTGCAGATCGCCGACTGACATCGATGTGATCTCGTGAATGTTTTTGTCGTTCACCGTCACCGCAAGCGCGGAGGCCTTCAGTCTTTGGCCGCCACATGTCTTGCACGGCGTGATCTGCATGAAGCTCTCATACTCCTGTTTCATAATTTCAGACGCGGTCTCGCGGTACCTGCGCTCCACATTTCTGATCAGACCCTCGAACGCCACATCGTAGACACCGACGCCACGCTGTCCGCGATAGTGTACCTTGACCTCTCGACCGTTCGTTCCATGCACCAGCATATCCTGAATGTCCTGCGGAAGCTGCTCAAACGGCGTCCCCAGATCAAACTCGTACTCCTTCGCGAGCGCGTCCAGCACAGCTCTCGTAAAACTGCCCTTGTCCGTACAGGACTGCCAGCCCGTCACGACGATCGCGCCGTCGAGGATGCTTAGGGATCTATCCGGAATCATCAAGTCAATATCAAACTCCATCTTGTAACCCAGACCGAAGCAGTCCGGGCAGGCGCCAAACGGATTGTTGAAGGAGAAGCTCCTCGGCTCGATCTCTTCGATGCTGATACCGCAGTCCGGGCAGGAAAAGCTCTGGCTGAAGCTTAAGGTCTCCCCATCCTGAATGTCGACGAGCGCCAGCCCATCCGCAAGCTGCATCACGTTCTCCAGCGAGTCCGTCAAACGCTTCTCAATCCCTTCCTTGACGACGAGACGGTCCACGACGATCTCGATGTTGTGCTTGATATTCTTCTCAAGCTTAATCTCCTCGGAGAGCTCATACATGTTGCCGTCGATGCGCACGCGCACATAGCCGCTGCGCCGCGCCTGATCGAGCAGCTTCACATGCTCGCCCTTCCGGCCGCGCACCACCGGCGCGAGCACTTGAATTCTCGTGCGCTCCGGCAGCGCCATGATCTGATCCACCATCTGATCGATGCTCTGCCGCTTGATCTCGCGGCCGCATTTCGGACAGTGCGGAATGCCGATGCGCGCGTAGAGCAGACGGAAATAATCGTAGATCTCCGTCACCGTGCCGACCGTCGAGCGCGGGTTGCGGTTCGTAGACTTCTGATCGATCGAAATTGCAGGCGGCAATCCCTCGATACTCTCCACATCCGGCTTCTCCATTTGCCCAAGGAACTGGCGCGCGTAGGAAGACAGCGATTCCATGTAACGGCGCTGCCCCTCCGCGTAGATCGTGTCAAACGCGAGCGACGACTTGCCGGAACCGGAGAGCCCTGTCAGCACCACGAATTTGTTTCTCGGGATGTCCAGACTGATGTTTTTCAGATTGTGCTCGTTCGCCCCGCGGATGCGGATGTATTGCTTCTTGTCAACATAAGTGTCCATATT
>CANQEB010000082.1 GCA_947594085.1 uncultured Lachnospiraceae bacterium
GCTAAAGTACGCTCTCTCACGCTCACCAAGCACTGGCGGCCTCATACGGTTTGCCTTAGGTATCGCAATTCCCTCTTCGGGCTGGTCTGTGGCATGTAGATGCTTCTATATTCCGTCGCATATCACAGCACAGCCCGGCAAAGGGGCTTGCTGTGTCAGGGGCAGATCACCCCGGGCCGCCGGTGCTTGGTGAGCGTGAGAGAGCTTACTTTAGCAGCAATAGCCAGCGAACAGAACATACGCCATGGGCGGCCTGACAAGCAAACCATGCGAGGCTTTCGTTATCGAGATGCAATCTAGCTCAATTCGCGAGGAGCAAACGCTTCTATCGCGACGAACGAATTGTGATAGGCGATTGCATCGAGATAGAAAACGAGTCTAGGTTTGCGGTCAGGCCGTACCATGCGTTGTTCGTACGGGTTTGGTAAATTAAACACGAAGAAGATATAAGAATACACAGGAGGACGACATGACGGTAAGAGAGATTGTACATAATCTGGCGGCGAAGTATCCGCCGGAACTGGCGCTTGCGTGGGACAATCCTGGGTTGCAGGTAGGTGACATGGACTGGCCCGTGCAGAAGATCTACGTAGCTCTGGAGGCGACGGACGCCGTGATTCAGGAGTGCGTCGCGTGGGGTGCGGATCTGCTGGTGACGCACCACCCGCTTCTGATGTCCGGGATCAAGAAGGTGAACAATGAGGAATTCCCAGGATGCAAGCTGCTTCGCCTGGCGGAGAACAGGATCGCGCACTACGCGATGCACACGAACTATGATGTGACAGAGATGAGCGCGCTCGCGATCCGGGCGCTCGGGCTTACAGAGACACAGATACTCGAGATGACAGGGTCCCTTGAAGACGGAACGGAGTACGGCATCGGCTTCGTGGGATTGCTGCCGGAGGCGATGGCGGCGAAGGCATGCTGCGATTATGTGAAGAAGGCGTTTGAGCTACCAGCCGTGCGGTTGTTTGGCGACGCGGAGAAGTCTGTGCGAAAGATTGCAGTTTGTCCAGGTTCAGGGAAAGGCATGGCGGCTCCGGCGCTCACCGCGGGTGCAGACCTGCTCGTGACCGGTGATATCGGACACCACGACGGTCTGGACGCGGTCGATCAGGGGCTTTTGATGATGGACGCCGGACACTACGGGATTGAGCATATCTTCATCGGGCAGATGGGGGATTATCTGCGTGGAGAATTTCCGGAGCTCACAGTGCGCAAGGCAGAAATTGTACATCCGTTCGTGGTGTTGTGAATTTTGAAAGGGCGCTGCGAAGATTGGAAGTAAATGTGCTGTTCGATATCGGCTTGAGATAAAAGAAAGCTAGACCGCTCTCGAAAAATGAACGGTCGGTCAGACATGAATGTTAGGAAACATGACATAAATATAGAAACAGTAGCAGGGGAGGCGAGACAGTATGGAGAATAGTATTACGGTAAAGATTCGCGGAAAGCAGGAAAGCTATCCCGCGGGGACGACTTATCTGGAGATCGCGAAGCGCCATCAGGCGGAGGCGGACAGCGCGATTGTGTTGGCGAGGGCGGATGGACGCCTGCGCGAGCTTGGCAAGAAGGCGGAGGACGGCTGCGAGCTGGAGTTCCTCACGTTACATAGCAGCGCCGGGCATAATACTTACGTGCGCAGCCTGGTACTGCTGATGCTCAAGGCGATGTATCATGTCGTGGGGGACAACAGCAATATCGACCGGGTCGGCGTGCACTTCGTCGTGAGCGACGGCTATTACTGCACGATGCAGGGGAAGACTGAGCTCACGCAGCAATTCCTCGACGAGGTGAAGGCAGCGATGAAAGCTATGGCGGAGCAGGGTCTGCCGATCAAGAAGAACAACATGGCGACCTACAAGGCGCGCAGGAAATTTAAGGAATACCGAATGTACGACAAGGAAGAGCTGTTCCGCTACCGCCGCGCATCACGGGTGAATCTCTATGATCTGGAGGGATTTGAGGACTATTTTTACGGGTATATGCTGCCGAATACATCCTATCTGAAATACTTCGACCTGCGGTTATTTGACGACGGTTTCGTGCTGATGTTCCCGACGAAGGAGGAGCCGGAGAAGCTTCCGGAGTTCGCGCCGGAGCCGAAAATTTTTCACGTGCAGAAGGATTCGATGGAATGGGGCGCGAAGCTTGGCATTCCGACGGTCGGGGCGCTGAACAGCTATATTGTCAATCATCGGTTGAAGGATTTGATTATGATACAGGAGGCGTACCACGAGAAGAAGATCGCGGAGATGGCGGCGCAGATTGCGGCGGCTCCGGAGAAGAAGATCATCCTGATCGCAGGGCCGTCCTCGTCGGGCAAGACGACGTTCTCACACCGCCTGTCCACGCAGCTCGCCGTCTACGGTCTGAAGCCGCATCCGATCGCGGCGGACGATTATTTCGTGGACCGCGAGTTCACGCCGCTCGATGAGGACGGAAAGCTGGATTTCGAGCACATTGACGCGATCGACACGATCCAGCTGAACAAGGATATGCTTGCGCTTCTGGCAGGCGAGACGGTGGAGCTGCCGACCTTCAATTTCAAGACCGGAAAGCGCGAGTACAAGGGAAATTTCAAGACGCTCGGCAAGGACGACATTCTGATCATCGAGGGGATCCACTGCCTGAACGACAGGTTGACGCGCGATCTCCCGGTGGAGAGCAAGTTCAAGATCTACATCAGCGCGCTCACACAGCTCAACGTCGACGAGCACAATCGTATTCCGACGACGGACGGGCGGCTGCTGCGCAGGCTGGTGCGTGACGCCAGAACGCGCGGGGCGGACGCGAAGCGCACGATCGGCATGTGGGACTCGGTACGCAGGGGTGAGGAGAACAATATTTTCCCGTACCAGGAGCAGGCCGACATCATGTTCAACTCGGCGCTGATCTACGAGCTAGCTGTGCTGAAGCAGTACGCGGAGCCGTTGCTGTTCTCGGTGGAGCCAGGCGAGCCGGAGTACGACGAGGCCAAGCGCCTGCTCAAGTTCCTCGACTATTTCCTGCCGATTCCGGCCGACGACATCCCGAACAGCTCGCTGATCCGCGAGTTCATCGGCGGCGGATGTTTCGACGTGTGAATACCAAATCGCAATACATAAGGAGGAATCCGTATGGATCTGAAACAGTATTACTACGCAATTTACGGCGAGAGTGAACAGACAAAGCGGCGCTTCGGAGAACTGCAGGAGATCATCGCGCGGGCGAGGCAGGAGCGCAGCCCGGAGCTTGTCGCGCAGGACGCCGGCGGCAACGGCTGGTACCTGTCGGAGAAGATGGTCGGCATCATGCTCTATGTGGATCGCTTCAGCGAAGATCTTTACCGCTTTGAGGAGAAGATCGGCTATCTGGAGGAGCTGGGCGTCACCTACGTGCATTTCATGCCGCTTTTGAAGTCCCGCGAGGGGAACAACGATGGCGGCTACGCCGTGTCGGACTACCTTGCGGTCGAGCCGAAGCTCGGCACGATGGAGCAGCTTGAGCGGGTGGTTGGCCTGCTGAAGGAGCGTGGGATCCGCACCTGCATCGACTTTGTGCTGAATCACACGGCGAAGGAGCACGTCTGGGCCGAGGAGTGCCGGAAAGGAAACCCGGAGTACGCCGATATATACCATATGTTTGACGACGAGGCGCTTCCGCGGGAGTACGAGCGGACGATGACGGAGATCTTTCCGGAGGTCGCGCCGAAGAATTTTACTTACTACCCGGAGCTCGGTAAATATGTGATGACACGTTTCTATGAATTCCAATGGGATCTGAACTACGCGAATCCGCAGGTGTTCAACAAGATCGTGGAGGTGCTGCTTGCGCTTGCGAACAAGGGGATTGACATTTTCCGTCTGGACGCGATCCCCTATATGTGGAAGGAGCCGGGCACAAGCTGTATGAACCATCCCGTCGTACATACGCTTCTGCGGATGATGTACCAGATCATTCAGGAAGTATGCCCCTCAGTCATTTTCCTCGGCGAGGCGATCGTCGAGCCAAAGGAGATCGTGAAATATTTTGGGACCAGGGAAGAGAAAGAGTGCAATGTCATGTACAACGCTTCTCTGATGGTGCTTCTCTGGAATTCCCTCGCGACGCGGGACGTCCGGCTGATGGAGCGCTCGCTTGCGAAGGACTATGGCGTTCCGGACGATGCGGTCTGGATCAATTACGGGCGCTGCCACGACGACATCGGCTGGGGCTTTGAGACGGGGATCCTGCAGGAGCTGGGCTTCGATCCGGAGGCGCACAAGCAGTTTATCATCAAATTTATGCTGGGACAGTATCTCGGAAGCTTCTCCATCGGGGAGCTTTACGAGTTTAATCCAGTGACGCTGGACGCGAGAAACAGCGGCACGTTTGCATCCATGTGCGGGTTGGAGCAGGCGCTGAGGGAAAAGCACGCCTACAAGATCGAGCTGGCCATCAAGCGCATCCTGCTTTTGAATTCGGTCATCATTTCGTACACGGGCATTCCGCTTCTGTACAGCGGGGACGAGATCGGACAGCTCAACGACTGGAGCTACAAGAGCGACCGCAGTATCGCCGGTGATTCCCGCTGGCTGCACCGCGGGAAGATGGACTGGGAGGCGGCGAAGAAGCGGACGGATATGGGGACGGCGCAGGGACAGATCTTCTCCGGTATCCGAAAGATGATTGAGATCCGCAAGAGTTGTCCGTATTTCTGTTCCGATATCAAGTCGATGCCGGTCGACCTGGACAACAAGGCGGTGTTTGGATTTCATCGAGAGAATAAGATGATGGTGCTCGCCAATTTTTCGGAACAGGAGCAGTGGGTGGACGCGAACCGCTTCGGCTGGTTCGGACTGCCGGGCGACATGACGGATCTGCTGACCGGACGGCCGGTGCGCTCCTATGACAATGCGATCCTGCTCGGGCCGTATGAATATCTGTGGTTGGTATAGTTTTCGAATCGAGCGGCAAAATTGATTCTTGTCTCCCTTGTGAAAACGTGTTAAAATCACCAGCGTAAGTAGGATAAATGGTCGCGGCTGGCGGATCCGAAAGGTGCCAGGCGAGGAAAGTCCGGGCTTCACAGGGCAGGATGCCGGATAACGTCCGGTGGAGGTGACTCCAAGGAAAGTGCAACAGAAATGAACCGCCGGCGCGGGGAAAGACGTGCCGGTAAGGGTGGAAGGGCAGTGTAAGAGACTACCGCCCGGCCGGTAACGGCCGGGGCATATGTAAACCCCATTCGAAGCAAGACCGCAACGAGGCATATGGCGGCCCGTCAGCCTCAGGTAGGTCGCTGGAGCCTGTCGGCGACGACAGGCCTGGATAGATGACCATTCACGACATAACCCGGCTTATCGTCCTGCTTACTTTTTTTGACTGGTGAACCAGCGTTCATATGCGTGAGCACATCAGTGATCACATTGTCACATTCAGAAAGGGGAAGACAACATGAAGAGAAAAGGTTTATTTTTGCTGGCAGGGTGCCTCTGCGCGATGACGCTTTGCGTGTGCCTGAGCGCGGCGACAGCGAACGTGCTGACAGCTGCCGCGGCTGAAGCGGAGACGGAGACAGAGCTGGAGACGGAGGCGAAGCCGACCGCAGCGGAGCTCGCGGAGATGGGGCTTAAGGAGTTTGCGATCGAGGAAGTTGGCACGTTCTATCTTCCGGAAGATTTCGAGGTGGAGTCTGGTTTTGACGACGCGAATCTTCCGATGCATTACGCCACGTTTACCAAGGGCGACGTCACGATCCACGTTACACGTTTTGGCACGGACGCATATGAGGCGGCAGGATTGCCGCTGCCGGAGGATCTTGAGGATTATTCCACGAGGGCGGGTGTGCGCCAGGGACTTCCGGAGGACGCGGAATTCGATACGGACGAATATGGGAACATGTACGTGCAGTTTGCCGATGAGGAAGGGACGATGCAGTATCTGGTGCTGAAGGCCGGGAAAGAGGCATACGGAGCTATGACGGCATTCTATCCGGAGGACACAGAGGAGGATATCGAGGACATCCCGTTCTGGATCAGCCTGAGCGAGCTGGAGTAAAACTGAAGCGTGTGTCATTTCAGGCAACGTCCGAATAGATGAAATAAAAAAGTGAAATAAGCTGTTTTATAAATGGGGGCTGTCAGAAGGCAGCCCCTAAATCATTTTTGACATGGGCGTGTTCTTGTGATACGATAAAATAGAGACGCGAAGATGAGCGTGCCATTTTGCGGGAAAAGAGGTGGATGCCGTGAGACTTTTTGTGGCTGTTTTGCTGTCAGAGCCAATGAAGAATTCGCTCGTGGAGGTCATGCATGACATGAAAAGCCAGGGCGTCGGCGGGAACTATATCCCGAAGCAGAATCTGCACATGACGCTGACATTTATCGGGGAGACCGACAAGCGACAGGAGATCCAGGAGATCATGAGTGAGACCGGGTTTCAGCCGTTTCGGATCGCGCTGACGGAGGCGGGGAATTTCGGGGACACACAGTGGGTCGGCGTGAAAGGAAACCAGAAGCTGAAAGGATATGTGAATGAACTGCAGAAGCGACTCAGGGAAGAGGGCATCCCGTTCGATGGGAAAAAATTCACTCCGCACATCACGCTCCTGCGCAAGGCAAAGGCCAGCCGTCCGTATACGGTGAACGTGCCGAAGCTAGACATGAACGTAGAGAAGATCTCTCTGATGAAATCAGAATTCAAAGACGGGAAACCAATATATAAAGAAATGTTTTCCGTGCCGTAACCAGCCGGGGTGAAGCATACAAATCAGATAAATCGGGAGGATGCAAAGATGACTTACCAGGAGGTTTTGGAGCAGGCGAGAGGCAATGTTGGGCCGTACTGCAAGGTGTGTCCGGTGTGCAACGGGAGAGCCTGTAAAAATCAGGTGCCAGGGCCGGGCGCGAAAGGGACCGGGGACACAGCGGCGCGCAATTATGACAAGTGGCAGGAGATTCGTGTGGTGCTGGATACGATCTGCGAGAACGGCGCGCCGGACACGACGTTTGAGCTGTTTGGGCGGACGTTCCGCTATCCGTTTTTCGCGGGGCCGCTGGGCGCGGTGAATCTGCACTACGGCGACAAGTACGACGACACGGCTTACAACAACATTCTCGTGTCGGCCTGCAGCGAGGCGGGCATCGCGGCATTCACGGGCGACGGTGTGAATCCGGCGGTGATGCAGGCGGCTTCGAAAGCGATCGCGGCGGCGGGCGGCGTAGGAGTGCCTACAGTCAAGCCGTGGAATCTCGACTTGATCAGGGAGAAGCTGGCGCTCTGCAAGGAGGCCGGGAGCTTCGCGGTGGCGATGGACGTGGACGCGGCCGGACTGCCGTTCCTGAAAAATCTGACGCCGCCGGCAGGCAGCAAGACCGTGGCGGAGCTCGCTGAGATTGCGCAGCTTTGCGGCGTGCCTTTTATCGTGAAGGGCATTATGAGTGTCAAGGGCGCTCTGAAGGCGAAGGAAGCCAAAGCGGCCGGCATCGTAGTCAGCAATCACGGCGGGCGTGTGCTCGATCAGTGCGCCGCGACGGCGGAGGTGCTCGCAGAGATCGCAGATGCGTTGAAGGGAAGCGGCATGAAGATTTTCGTAGATGGTGGAATCCGCAGCGGCGTCGATTTGTTCAAGGCGTTGGCGCTCGGCGCAGACGCGGCGCTGATCTGCCGTCCGTTCGTGCCTGCGGTATACGGAGGCGCGGAGGAAGGCGTGAAGCTCTATGTTGAGAAGATCGGCGCGGAGCTTGCCGACACGATGGCGATGTGCGGCGCAAAGAACCTGGCGTCGATCACGAGGGATATGATCAGAGTGTGACGGCAGATATCGCAGACCGGAGACGATGTGTTTCGAGAGTCAGTGTGTCAGGGAGACAGCGTGCGCCGGAGAGTTGCCGGGCAGGGAGACAATACAGGAGTGTGGGAGTGAAACAGGTTGTCTTGACTGGATGAGATGAGAAAGGCAGGTAGCAGGATGCAGTACAGAAATGATCGCAGGGGAAATCAGCTCTCGATTCTCGGGTATGGCTGTATGCGTTTTACGAAAAAAGGGTCGGAGATCGATCTGGACAAAGCGGAGCAGGAGGTCATGTACGCAATCCGGCACGGGGTCAATTATCTGGATACGGCCTACGTGTACGGCGGGAGCGAGGAGGCGGTCGGGAAAATCCTCGCAAAGAATCATTGCCGGGATCAGATCAACCTTGCGACGAAGCTGCCTCACTATCTGATCCGCTCGGTCGAGGGCGCAGAGAAGAAATTTCAGGAGGAGTTGCGCCGCCTGCAGACCGATCACATTGACTATTACTTGATGCACATGCTCAACGATGTGAAGACGTGGGAGCGTTTGAGCAGTCTCGGTATGCAGAAGTGGATTCGTGAGAAGAAGGAAAGCGGGCAGATCCGGAACATTGGATTTTCCTATCATGGAAATACAGAGAATTTTCGCAGCCTTCTGGACGCCTATGACTGGGATTTTTGTCAGATTCAGTACAATTATCTGGATGAGCATTCGCAGGCTGGGCGCGAGGGCCTGGTATACGCTGCGGGAAAAGGTATTCCGGTCATTATTATGGAGCCGCTGCGCGGCGGACGGCTCGTGAATCTGTTGCCGCCAGACGCGAAAGAGCTGATCGCGAAGTCCGGGAGGTTTGCTTCTCCCGCGGAGCTTGGTTTGCGATGGTTGTGGGACCAGCCGGAGGTGACAGTTGTCCTCTCGGGGATGAATTCTCTTGAGATGGTGCAGGAGAATTTGCGTGTCGCGGATGAGGTGCGTGTGGGAGAATTTACGGAGGAGCAGCGAACGCTTGTAGAGCAAGTCAAACAGGAGATCAACCGCAATATGAAGGTTGGCTGCACCGGCTGTGGCTACTGTATGCCTTGCCCGAACAAGGTTGACATTCCGATGGCGTTTCACTGCTACAATCTGAAATATACGGAAGGAAAGAAGTCCGGAATGTGGGAGTATCTGCAGTCGACGGCGATGCGCCGCGAGACGTCGAGCGCATCCCAGTGCATCGGTTGTGGGAAGTGTGAGCAGCATTGTCCGCAGGGACTTCCGATCCGCGAGAAGCTGAAGGAGGCTGTGCGTGAGCTCGAGACTCCGAAGTATCGCGTGATGAAGTGGGCGGTGAAGACATTTAAGATATATTAGGAAAAAGAGGTTGACTTTTGAGGGGTGATATATTATAATTCTATTCGCGTCAAGCGAAAGACGCCTTAATTACCGAAGACGGGGTGTGGCTCAGCTTGGCTAGAGCGCCTGGTTTGGGACCAGGAGGTCGCAGGTTCGAATCCTGTCACCCCGACGTACATTTCCAGGTATCATAGAATTTGCGGGTGTAGTTCAATGGTAGAACACCAGCCTTCCAAGCTGGACACGTGGGTTCGATTCCCATCACCCGCTTTTTGAGTCTGTAGC